>DATHTH010000102.1:0-2326 GCA_035463495.1 Anaerolineales bacterium
TAAATGGGCGGCTCACTCGTGAGCCGCCCATCATCTTACTTGTACAACAGACTACTGCTTACTGGCATACGCCGTCAGAAGCGCAGGCGTCCACTAGAGCAGCCTGGAAGCTGGCCACGTCGGCGGGATTCGCCAGGAAGAGTCCGAGAGCCGTGTCGATCTCACTCTTCCACGCATCGCTGGCGACCACGCCGTGGGTCAGGCTTCCCACCACGGTGTCGGTGCTCCAGTCAGCCGCGGCAGACTGCAGATACTCATTGAACAGGGATTGATCGCAGTCCGTGCGGGCGCAGATCGAGCCTTTGACCGGGTTGAAGGCTTCCTGACCTTCCTTGGAGGCGGCGACGGTCAGCCAGGCATTGGTAGCTTCGGGGTTCGGGGCATTGGCTGGGAGCACAAAGCTATCGGACAGGAACACAAAGATCCCGTCGGTGCCAGGAACCGGAGCCCAGTCGAAGTCCTCATGCGGCGTTAGACCCAAGCCGTCCGGGTCAGGATTCTCGAAATAGCCATCTGCCCAGTCGCCCATGATGTTGAAAGCCGCGTCCCCATTTGTGACCAGCTGTGCTGCGGGCTGCCAGTCTGCTAGCTGCGCGGCATCGCTATTGGTGTACGAGAGGGCACGGGAGAAATTCTCGAGGGCGGCGGTGACTTCGGGGCTGCTCCAGTCGGCGCCTTCGGTCCAGAGAGCATTCCAGCCCTCCGCGCCGAGCGAGCCGATCATGACGTTCTCCAACAGGTGCATGGCAGTCCATTGCGGACCCAGCGCAAGACAGGTCCTATCCGCTGCAATGAGCGTATTGCAAGCCTCGAAGAACTCATCCCAGGTGGTTGGAACTTCAATACCCGCTTCCTCGAGAACGGTCGGGTTGTACCACATCACGTTCGAGCGGTGAATGTTCACCGGTACCGAATAGGGACTGCCATCCTGTGAGATGAGTGGGAGGAGGGTCTCAGGCAAAACATCGGCAAAGCCGGTTTCCGCAAAGAAATCATCCAGCGGGGCGACCTGATTGGCTGCCACGTATGTGCCGATGATCTCCTGACCGGCATGCGCCTGCCACGAATCTGGCGGATCACCCGCCTGTAGACGAGTGGCAAGGACGGCGCGGGCATTGGTACCGGAGCCGCCAGCCACTGCGGCGTTCACGAAATCGATGTTGGGGTATTGCTCGTTGAAGACCTCGGTCATTGCGGTCAAACCAGCGGCTTCACCGCCGCCGACCCACCACGAGAATATCTCCACTTCGCCTGCAGCGGGTTCCTCGGTCGCCTCACCTGTGGGAGCTTCCGTAGCCGGGGCTTCGGTTGCCTCTTCGGTGGGAGCCTCGGTCATGGGGGCTTCCGTAGCCGGAGCATCGGTTGCAGGAGGCGCTTCCGTGGGAGCAGGAGCACATGCGGTGAGAACAAGCACCGTAATCATCAGGACAGCCAACAGACTGTTCCACATTTTCTTAGACATCTTTTCTTCTCCTTAATATGTTTTGAGAATCCTATGCACAACCAGACGTGTTTCTCTTTCGCTCACGCATCACCTCCTTTCCCTTGAAATCTGGATATAAAAGAAGACGAAAGCGTCCGTTCATTCGAACGGTCCAATTTCGTCTTAAAGGCATGAACGGTAGGTACGCATTAGATCAGGGTAACTGGATCGCAACCCTTTTTTCAGGTTTGAATGCATGTTGGGGAGGGTGCTCGAAATTTCCTGAGCCGGTATTTGTATCGGCGTGATATACCCGGCTGCTATCGAACAAATCTATTATATGACGAATATTGTTCCTGTCAATCCGATAGTTACAACATGCACAAAAGCAAGACTGGTTTCGATGAACTAGCTTGCCCCCTGCGGGTGGACTCAAACAGTGTGCCAGCTGCCGTAGTCGCAGAGATCTGGGCACCGCCTCTCTGCGGCGGGTGATCAAAGACGCGCTCAGAAAGCAAACAAAAAGATCAGGTCGTTGACGTTGGTCGCAGTGGGGCCGGTCTTCAACAGGTCGCCCAGTGCCTCGAAGAAGGGATAAGCATCATTCCGGGACAAGTGGTGCGCCGCGTCCAGCCCGAGCACCTCAGCCCTCCGAGCGGTTTCGCCGGTGACCACCGCGCCTGCGGCATCGGTAGGACCGTCGTCCCCGTCTGTGGCGAGAGAGATCAGCAGGACATCGTGCATACCAGCCAGCTCTTGCACGGCAGCCAGTGCCAGCTCCTGGTTTCTGCCACCCCTGCCATTCCCCTGGATGGTGACCGTGGTCTCACCTCCGGCGATGAGACAAAAGGGCCGGGGCCTGACGGTGCTGTCTACGCGCAGGCGGCGCGCCAGCTCACGTCC
>DATHTH010000103.1:0-5109 GCA_035463495.1 Anaerolineales bacterium
GCCAGGATCAGCGGGTATCCCCATGGATAGGCGAGCGGCCCGAGATGAGTTGTGGATTCGCCGTTGGTAAACGCGCTTTTTTCCATAAACTCCTCGGTGGTCCCCTCTAAAATACTTTTCGCCTGCAATATATACCAGGCAAAATCATCGCCCCATTGATGACCACGCGTCAACATGCCTGTCCCCAGGCTAAGTGCAACCAAAATCACGACGATGAGCCACCAGTGGCGCATGAACTGATTTTACTAGCTTACTACCTCACATGCTGTGACACCCCAAAAAGCTTACTCCCCGATTTGTATAGACAAATTAGAATTGATCCATTTTTGGGTAGGTATTCCGAATGACCTCTCAGCTCATTCCCGGTCTGGACCGCATCCGACGTACACGATCTGTCAACGGTCGTTTGGCAACCAGAGTGATCTTGCCGCTTCCATAGGGCGTATAGACGTTGATCGCTTCCCAGCCTTCCTCGCCCCATTCGTTCAACACTTCCTGAATAAATTCATCCTTTGTGCCAAACATGCTTCCGATCGTTTGAACTCGATATTCCCAGTGCTTGATTTCTTCCGTCATTTCAGACTCCTAGAGTGCAAGGATGACATGCAGGACAATATCGGCCGCAAAGTGTGACAGGATCGCGGCTTCAAGGCCGTGCTTCCAGTACAGCCAGCCAAACGCTACGCCGAGCAAGCCGTTTAGAACGATCGCCCGCATGACAACAAGAGGCGTCAACGGGATCAGCGTGGCAGTTGCCGGCAAGTGTCCCAGTCCGAACAGGATCGCCGCCAGGACCGCCGCCGTCCAGAACACGCCCGCAGTCGGCTTGCCTTCTGCCGTTTTGCTCACGAATCGCCCAAGCCAGACAAACAATGTCATCATGAACAATCGCAGTTGGATCTCTTCGGCGATGCCGCCGTAGAACGAGGCGAGAAAGCCTTTCCAGGCAGCCGGTTGAGCGTCCTGCAGATTCAGCGCTGCAGCGCGATCGCCAAGCTCGCTCAGCAAAGCTGGCTGGAAGACGACGCTCTCAAGGCCAATGATCACCAGTGCGCCGATGACACCAACCAGAATGCTGAGTGGAAGCATGCCACGGATCTGGTCCACTATGGACTCTCCACGCGTGGCCGCGTCCAGAATAGGTGTTCCAAGCCCAACCTGCCTGGCTAAGAGCATCCCGATAAAGATCATGATCCCAAACAGCACGGCGCTTTGTATGATCTGCACCGCAATGAGGGCGGGTAAAGGAATGGGCAAAGATGCTAAAGCCGATGACTGCAGCTCCAGTGCATAGGGAAGGACCGCAATTGTAGACAGGATCGCGGCGATCCACAGAATGAAAAATACTTTCCAATGAATGAGTGTCCTCATGGGATCTCCGTTTCACGTGAAACATGTGGGAAGAACCATTCTTCCATATTTCACTCTCCAACTCTCATCTCGCGCTGGTATAGCAAATAGGAATAGACCAGCAGGAAGAGAGTCGTGCCGATGATAGGCGCGAACAGCAGCCAGAAGGCAGTAGCACCGCCGAAAAAGCCACCAAAGAAAGCCAGGGCCCCGGAAATAATGAACAGCACAGCGCCCAGTCGGTGAGTCTCGTTCCAGACGGCATCGCTGGAGAGGGTCCAGGGCGTGCGGATGCCGATAAAGAAGTTGCGCTTTGCCTGCCGCATCATGACACCAATAAATATGAAGAGGAGTCCGATCGCTGGCAGCATAGCGCCGCTCATCCGGAAGCCGGTGTAGCCGAGATTCCAGGCCAGTGTCAACCCGTACAGGTAGATCATAAAGGCCACAATGAATACGATGAACAGGTTGAACATCTCCCGAAATTGGGCGATATTTGCCTTGAGTGGATCGATCGCCGGGATGACACGAAAGAGCAGGAACATTCCGAACGTGATCAGCGGCAGCATGAATACGCCCGTAAACCTGGAAGTGTAGCCATCCACCTGGTCATGGACGTTCCAGTGGGACGCCATGGGATCCGGGAGTCGGTTCCAGAGCAGGAGCCCGGCAAGGGTCGCTGCGGTGATCATGAGCAGTACGAGTATGGTAGTTGTACGAGTAGACATTTTCTTTTCCTTCCTGACCTCACTCTCAAGTGATAACCAACGATGTTATTTTTTTTCGTCCGGCAGGTTGTTCTGCGCGATGGAAACAATGCCACTGACGGCGCCGAGATTCATGGTGTCCACTGCTGAGCTTGGCACAATGACCAGCGCGCCCTTTTCCTTGAGTCCTTCGAAGAGCATATTCATGGCACGCAGATGGAGAGCCGTAGGATTATCGCGGTAGGCTTGGGAAGCCTCCGCAAACGATGCCGCGATCTGCTTTTCCGACTCGCCGAGGATAACGCGCGCCTGTCGCTCACGTTCTGCCTGTGCCTGCCGGGACATGGCGTCTTCCAGATCCTGCGGAATGACAATATCGCGGATCTCGACCGAATTGACGGTCACGCCCCAGGGCGTGGTCCGCTCGTCGATGATCTGCTGGAGCTCCTGGTCGAGCACGCTGCGGCCCACAAGGATGTCTGCCAGCATCATGCGGCCAATGATGTCGCGTAAGGCCGTCTGCGCTGCCCAGTCCACGGCGCCGCGATAGTTCTCGACTTCGAGCGCTGCTTTCTCAGCGTCCCAGACAACCCAGAATAGCACGGCATCGACATCCACAGGCACGGTATCTTTAGTGAGCGTTTTCTGTGCTGCAAAGGGCGTAACCATCACACGGTGATCGATCCACGAGGCGATGGCGTCGACAACCGGGACGATCCAGAACAACCCGGGACCACGCAGCCCATGAAATTTGCCCAAGCGCAGGACGACTGCCTTGTCCCATTGGGAAGCAACTTTGAGGGCGAACAGAATGTATGTTCCTATGAGAGTCCAGAAGCCAACCCAGAGCCCGATCCACAGGTCTGCGACACGGCCGTCCATCCAAAACGCTCCGAGCACGGCGATGAGCAGAAAGATGCCAAAAAGCGTCGCGGCAACACTGGAAATATGCTGATCATCCTTTCTTTGTTTCTTCTGCATGTTCTTGATAAACCTCGCGTCCATTTTGAGTACCTCCTGGTTATAGTTCATTCATTTCCTGTGTCTGGATCATCCATGCTCCAGGCCTCGATTTGCTTCTCGACCATCTCTCTGATTTCTTCCCTTGAAAAGCCCAGCCTCACGGCTTCGCCGATATAGTGCTGTGTCAACGCGAGCAATGACTCACTACGCAGCCGCTCCCGGACGCGCGGCGGCGGGATTTCGGTGATGTACGTGCCACGCCCTTGCTGGGTCGAGATAATTTGCGCGTCATCTAGGATGCGATAGGCTCTCGCAACCGTATTGAAGTTAACTCGCAGCTCTTCGGCAAGCGCCCTCACGGTTGGCAATTGATCTCCGGGTTTGAGGCTGCCACTCGCCACCTGTGCATGGATTTGGTTCACAATCTGGGTATAGATCGGAAGACCGGAGCGGAAATCAATCTGGAGAAGTAGCTTCTTATTTGGCATATATTGTATCTTTGTATTATTGAACTAATTGTATCATTGTACAATTGTATGCCTTCTTCCGTTTTTGTCAAGCCCCACAGGCTAAAAAACGCTACTGATCTGTCATTAAGCGCTTAATTGCCTTACCAAGCCTCTTAATACCCTCATTAATCTGATCCGGGGGTTGGACAACAAAATTAAGACGCAGCCAGCTCCTCTCGGCTGGTTCGCCGGGGAAGAACCCGTTTCCCGGAGCGAAGTCGACGCCCTCTTCCCATGCCAGCGGAAGCAGGCTTTCTGAATTCAAGGCTTTGGGTAGCTGCAGCCAGATGAACAGACCCCCTTGCGGAAAATCGAATTGGATATCATCTGGAAGATAGCGCTTGATCGCCGATACCATCACGTCGCGGCGTCTGCGGAAGGTCTGGCAGGAGCGGCGCAGGTGCGCCTGATAGCGCCCCACGGTAAGGTATGCCTCCAAGGCGCGCTGGACAAGCGTCGAGGTTGCCAGATCGTTGACGCGCTTGAAGTCCACCAGGCTGTCGTAGATCGGTCCCTCGGCCAGCAGGAAGCCGACGCGCAAGCCAGGCATCAGCATCTTCGAGAATGTACTGACATAAATGACGCCTCCACCGGGATCGAGAGCCTTGAGAGCGGGCTGCGTACGCCCCTCGTAGCGCAGATCCCCGACAAAATCATCCTCCAGGATCGGCACGTTATAGCGGTCTGCCAGCACGATCAGCTGGCGGCGGCGCTGCCCGCTCAGGCAGGTGCCGGTCGGGTTATGAAAGGTCGGAATGGTATAGATCAGCCTGGGATGGTGCTGCTGGAGTAGCTTTTCCAGCTCCTCGACCTGCATCCCGTGGCTATCTACAGGAATCCCAACGATTTTGAAATCGAGGGCTCGGAATAACTCCAGAGCCCCGGAGTACGTCGGACTCTCCACCAGGATGACGTCACCGGGTTTGAGAAGGCGTTGAGCCACCAGAGACAGGGCTTGCTGCGAACCAGCCGTAATCAGGATATTGTCGGGCTGCGTCTGGACACCCTGGCTTGCCAGAATGTGAGCGATGCTTTGTCGCAGCGGCGCATGCCCGTTTTGCTCCCCATAATCTAATGCGGCAATCCCATCGCGACGCATGACAGCCTGGAGCACCCGGCGGAAATCCTCGGCAGGGAATAAATTGGAGTCGCCGATGCCGCTGGCAAAACTGATCGGACTGGGGTGACGAGCGACCTTCTGCTTACCCTCTACAGATTTAATGCCGCTGATCCGGTTTTGCTCTTGAATAGCCTGCTGCCAGAGCGGCCAGGCAGCGCCAGCGCTGTTTTTCGGAAGCGGAAGAAGCGGGTCTGGATGCAAAACATAGGTCCCGCTGCCAAGCCGCGAGAAGATCAATCCCTCTGCCTCCAGCTCGGCATACGCATTCTCCACGGTGATACGGTTTACGCCCAGATCCCGGGCAAGCTGGCGGCTCGCCGGGAGACGGGTATCCGGAGCCAGGCTCCCTGAAAGAATTCCCTGGCGCAGATAAGATTTGATTTGCCTGTAAAGAGGCACGCCACTTTGACGGTCAAGCGGAATGCGCATATGGCACCTCCAGAGATAATTGGTATGGTGA
>DATHTH010000104.1:0-3629 GCA_035463495.1 Anaerolineales bacterium
CCCAATGCTCATGTCCTTATCAATACAGGTGGCCTCAGTATTAATGCCAGTGCCCGGGTAACACTTCCCGCAGAGACGCCACTTGTGGTGAGGCTGGATTTCCCGCTCAACGTACAAAATGAGATTCCCATCAGTCTGGAGGTTCCCGTCAACATTCCTTTGAATCAGACCGAGTTGCACGAGCCGTTCGTGGGTCTACAAGAAGTTGTCGAGCCCTGGTATTGTCTCGTACAGCCAGATGCGACCGTGAATGGCTTGCAGGTTTGCTCTCAAACGCGCAGCCCTGCCACAGACCCGGCAGAGGCAGAGCCGGCTACCGCCGAACCCACACTGGAGGAGACCGTGATCCCATGAAGGAGTCCCTGACGCAAACCACGCTTTCCAACGGTTTAAAAATCCTGCTCAAGGAGATTCACACCGCGCCGATCATTTCATCGTGGTTATGGTATCGCGTCGGCTCGCGTGACGAGATCCAGGGGCGGACTGGAATCTCGCACTGGGTGGAACACATGCAGTTCAAAGGAACGGAGCAGTTCCCGACGAACATGCTCGACAAAGCCGTTTCACGGGATGGCGGCACCTGGAATGCTTTCACTTACCTGGATTGGACCGCCTACTTTGAGACCATGCCTGCCGCTAAGATCGATCTTGCCCTGCGGCTGGAAGCAGACCGCATGGTGAATAGCCGCTTCGATCCCGGGGAGGTTGCTTCTGAGCGCACGGTCATCATCTCCGAACGCGAAGGGCATGAGAACGAACCGCTCTTTCTGCTGGGAGAAGCGGTGCAGCAAACTGCGTTTCGCATCCATCCTTACCATCACGAGGTGATCGGCGACATGCCAGACCTGCACACGATGACGCGCGAAGACCTTTACGATCATTACCGCAGGTATTATGTGCCCAACAACGCAGTCATGGCAGTCGCCGGGGATTTCGACACCGGATCCATGCTTGGACGCATCCGCGCGCTATATGAGTCAATCCCAGCGGGCTTGGAACCCGCTCGTCTAACGCGCCCGGAACCGACGCAAAATGGAGAGATCAATCTTTCGGTAGAGGGACCCGGCGCGACGTCCTACGTCCAGGTCTGCTACCGTTTTCCTTCGGCTTCTCATCCCGATTTCTTCCCGTTAAGCGTGCTCGACAGCCTGCTCGCCGGTCCCAGCAATCTGAACATGTTCAGTGGGGGCATTTCCAATAAGACCTCACGTCTCTACCGTGCCCTCGTGGACAAAGAGTACGCGGTCAGTGTGCACGGCGGTGCGCAAGCCACCGTGGATCCGTTTATGTATACGATCACGATGACAGTTCATCCCGGGCGCAAGCCTGAGGAGGCTCTGGCTGCTCTCGACCGGGAGATCCAGCGTGTGAAAGAAGAAAAAGTGAGTAAGGAAGAAATCAAGCGCGCGATGAAACAGGCGCGCGCCCTGTTCGCCTATGGAAGCGACAACATCACCAACCAGGCATTCTGGCTCGGCTATGCCGAGATGTTCGCCAATTACAACTGGTTCGAGACCTATCTCGATACGTTGGCTGCTGTGACGGTAAAGGACGTGCAGCGCGTGGCAAACGAATACTTCAGACCTCAGAGCCGCGTGGTAGGCACCTACATTCCAGTGGACGGGAAGCATAATGGCGGATAAGATGAATTCCCTGCCCGGCCCGGACGATATTTATCGCGAGGTATTGCCCAATGGCATTACCGTCCTTTCGCGTTCCAATTTCAACAGCCCGTCGGTGGTCGTTTCCGGGTATTTCGAGGCCGGTGCATTGTTCGATCCCGACGAGAAGCTGGGGCTCGCCGAATATACAGCGGCGGCTCTGATGCGCAGCACAATGAACAGGACCTTTGACGAAATCTATCAAGCGCTCGAGTCCGTGGGCGCGAGCCTTGGGTTTAGCACAGGCACCCATAAATCGGGTTTCAACGGACGTTCGCTTGCCGAAGATCTTCCTCTGTTGCTCGAGCTTTTGTCTGAAGCGCTCACGATGCCGATCTTCCCCAAGGGCGAGATGGAAAAATTACGAGCCCAGCTGTTGACCGGTCTTGCCATCCGCGCCGAAGATACATCCGATATGGCTTCGATGCTCTTCAATCAGATCCTGTTCAAGGACCATCCTTACAGCCGGCCCGAAGATGGATATCCGGAAACCATCCAGAATATCAAGCGGGCTGATCTCGTGAAGTTTCACCGCGAGCATTACGGTCCGCGCGGGATGGTAATTGCGATTGTCGGAGCCGTGGAACCGGAAGCGGCTGCGAAGCAGGTCAAGCGCGCCCTGGGTGGCTGGCAGGTCAAGGGACAAAAGCAAGCTCCAGAATTGCCTCCACTAAGGAGCCTCAAAAAGACAATCAGCAAACATCACCGAATTAGAGGCAAATCGCAGTCTGACCTGATCATCGGCACGAATGGACCGATGCGCCGCGACCCGGAATTTATGTCCGCCGCGATCGGTAATAATATCCTGGGACAGTTCGGGATGATGGGACGCATCGGCGACGTGGTGCGCGAAAAGTCTGGCCTGGCGTATTATGCTTACTCGAGCCTGAGCGCCGGTCTGGGCCCCGGTTCGTGGGAGGTCAGCGCGGGTGTGAATCCGCAAAACTTAAAGAAAGCCTCCGACCTGATCACAGACGAGCTGAAGCGTTTTGTGCAGGAGGGCATCACCGACGACGAGCTGGCGGACACGAAAGCAAACTTTGTCGGACGTCTGCCGCTATCGCTGGAGTCGAATGGAGGTGTGGCGGGTGCACTGCTGAACATCGAGCGTCATAATCTTGGCCTGGATTATTATCGCTGCTACCCAGACCTGGTCAATGAAGTCACGGCAGAAGATGTGCTGACCACTGCCCGAAAATTTATCGATCCGGAAAAGCTGGCAATCGCCGTGGCGGGACCTTAAGTGAAGCTTGCAACCGGTGTTGACCTGATTGAAATTGCCCGCATCGAGGAAGTAGTTGCGCGGCATGGCAAGCATTATCTCGAGCGGGTCTTTACGCCTGCTGAACTGGAACATTGCGGCAAACGCACCGAATCGCTCGCGGGTCGCTTTGCTGCAAAGGAAGCGGTGGCAAAGGCGCTTGGCTCGGGTATTGGGGATGTCTCGTGGACGGAGATCGAAGTCTTGGGTGACGAGCAGAACGCGCCTGTGTTGAAATTGTATGGTGCGGCGGAAAGTAGAGCGCAGGAGCTCGGTCTGACGAGCTGGTCTGTGAGCATTAGTCACAGCCAGAGCCATTCGGTGGCGTTCGTTGTGGCAATCGGTTAAAAAAAGACCTCCCGCAGGCCAGTTCTGCGGGAGGGTGCAAGGGACAGGACTCGCGCGGGATGAACACCCGCACCTTTAGCTAGTTTTTGTCCTCTATGCCAATCCAAATGTGGCCCGGAAGTACAGGCCGGTAGGGGCGGACAGTCAATTTGTTGACTTCAAGCTGCCTCTGGTTGGCATCCAGCATGCTGGGGTGAACCAGACAGAGGTCGGGGGTGCGACCGTACTTTTTGTGGTAGTACTCCACAGCTTTCTGAATTTTGACAGTGAGTGCCGTTTGTGAGTTATCGAACCAAAGCATTCCAGTGTGCATATTCAACTCCTTATCTAATAATCTATGCTTGGTATCCAAAATCGAA
>DATHTH010000105.1:0-4904 GCA_035463495.1 Anaerolineales bacterium
GACCGCGGGCCGCGTCATCGTTCTGGGTGACCCGGGACCGTGGATCTGTGCGGGGATGACGGGAGGCGTGTTGTATCTTCGCCCTCAGCCGCATCTCAATTTTGACCATCCCGCTATCCAGCGCAGGCTGGCGAAGGGAGCCAAGGTTGTTGTGCAGGAGGTCAACGAGAACGATCTGCAAAACTTGCGCGAGCTCTTGACCGTCTATGCCGAAGAACTGAAACAAAACCACCAGGTGGAGGAAGCACAGAAAATCCTCAACTTGTTGGTGGATTGGAAGAACACCTTCGTTCGCGTTGTGCCATTAGGGCAGCAAGAGGATCAACGCGTTGCGACAGAATGAGCAGGCGTGTAAGACCTTTGGTCTCTTCTAGCTCTCTACTGTAGAAAGACACATCAGGTCAGCATGCTTGCTAGCTTCCGCCTTCGCTCTGCTCGCCCGTCCTCTCAAACGTGCTGATCAAAAAGGATGGGATTGCCATCCGGATCTACGATCATGAAATAAGCGGGACCGGCCGTGCTTTCGTCTGCTTCGGTTGCAAATTCCATTCCCTGGGCCTTCAACTGGCGCTGGATTTCCCGCACATCGGTGAACGCATCCAGCTTCTGCGCGTCCTGGTTCCAGCCAGGGTTGAAGGTTAGCATATTCTTCTCGAACATCCCTTGAAAGAGACCGATCACATGCTCGCCATTTTTCAGGATGAGCCAATTCTGTGAAATATCTCCACCGAAGGCGTGGAAACCGAGCTTCTCGTAGAAGGCTTTCGAGGCGTGGATGTCTTTTACAGCCAGGCTGATTGAGAATGCACCAAGGTCCATACTTTACTCCTGTAAATCTTTGCCGTCACAGTGCCACCACCGGCACGGCGCAATCAATGTCGAACGTCTCCCAACCGAGCTCGATCGGTTGGCGCCGGTAAATTTCCATGCCTGGCAGGTTGGCGGGTTGGTAACGACTGCGCGGCAGCCAGTAGCGGAACAAATATTGGAGTGCCTTGTATTCCTGCATGGCGTCGCGAATACGCCGGATGATCGCCACGTTGCATTCCGGAAATGTGATCACACTCACCTCGCCTTCTGGCTGCCACTGGGATGGCACCGCCAGGCACCAGTCGAAGCGGCACAAGCGGAGCGGCGTGACATCCGGGTCATCTTGCGACATGCCATATAGCGTGGTGTCTTCGAGACGTCCGCCTCTCTGGCGATACCAGGCGATCAAACGGTTATAAGCTTCCGTGATCTTACGAAAGTCGCTATACGAATCGTATACCCGTATATATGCCAGTCGTTGCTCCGGCAGAGAGCTCAGGCTCACCTCGAACTCATCCTTCTCTGCGAAGTCGCTCAATTTTTCTAGAGTATAGCGGGGAAAGCCATCCAGCACTTGACCATTCTTGCTATTTTTCAGAGGACTCTGCCGGTCCCACTCCCGGGCGTTGAGTCCATATTGTTTTTTGAAGGCGCGTGAAAAAACGGAAATCGATTTGAAACCGCTTGCGAAGGCAGCCTCTGTGAGGGAAAGCTTCGGGCTGGATCGCAGCAGACTTGCCGCCCGCTCCAGGCGCAGACGCACCACCATGTCGTTGAGCGTTTCGTCGGTGATGGACTTGAAAACACGATGAAAGTGAAATGGAGAAAAGCCCGCCACCCCGGCAAGGGCATCCAGCGATAGATCCTCATTCAGGTGTTCGCGCACAAAGCCAATGACGGCATTGATACGCTGGACATAAAGGTTCTCCTGGGTCGATTGTGCGGGCATCGTGTAGCGTCCGTTTTCGAGCGGCGAGTTCTGGAAATTGAACTATCCAGGAATGAATAGCAAAAGGGGTCAGGCATAAATTATACAATTGATGATCTGGTTTCGTTCATGGATTCCTTCTTGAATAATTACCCATATGGGGAATAGTATCGTCCATCCATTTCCCTACAATACCAGTATTGAAAAACAGAAAATAGGAGATGGTGTTATGGATGCAATCAATGCTGGAGATACCGCCTGGATTCTCGTCGCTACGGCGCTGGTCATGATGATGACACCGGCGCTGGCATTTTTCTACGGCGGCATGGTGCGGAAGAAGAATCTTCTCTCGACGATCAATTTGAGTTTTATTACGGTTGGTCTGATCAGCCTGCAGTGGGTGCTCATCGGCTATACCCTTGCGTTCGGAACGAGCCTCGCCGGACTCCTCGGCGGGCTTGAATTCTTCGGATTATCGAATGTCGGCGCGGAGCCGAATGCCGATTATGCGGCCACGATTCCACATCTTGCCTTTGCAGCCTACCAGATGATGTTCGCAATCATCACGCCGGCGCTCATCACCGGGGCATTCGTGGAACGGGTCCGCTTCAAAGCGTTCCTGGTGTTCACAATCCTGTGGGCTACGTTCGTCTATGACCCGGTCGCGCACTGGGTATGGGGTGTGGGCGGCATTTTGCGCAGTATGGGGGCCCTGGATTTTGCGGGCGGGACTGTCGTTCACATTACTGCTGGTTTCTCTGCCCTGGCATTTGCGATCGTGCTTGGCAAGCGCAAGTGGTTCGGGCAGGCACCACTCGAGCCCAACAACATTCCCTTCACGGTCCTGGGTGCAGGACTCTTGTGGATGGGCTGGTTCGGCTTCAACGGCGGGAGCGCGCTGGCAGCGAACGGGCTGGCAGTCAACGCGCTGGTAACGACGAATACCGCTGCCGCCGCAGCCGCCGTCGTCTGGATGTTCTTGAGCTGGCGCGACAACAAGCCGAGCGTGCTTGGGATCGTGACCGGGGCGGTGGTGGGACTGGTAGCAATTACCCCCGCCGCGGGTTTTGTCACCCCGATGGCAGCCATCCTCATAGGCGGGCTCGCCGCTCCAATCAGCTTCTACGCCATCCGCCTGCGACAGAAATGGGGACTCGACGAGTCCCTGGACGTGTGGGCATGTCATGGCATGGGTGGGCTGTGGGGCGCTTTGGCGACCGGTCTGTTTGCGACAAGATTGGTGAATCCGGCTGGCGCCGATGGATTGTTCTACGGGAATCCAAGCCAGCTCCTAATTCAGGCGCTTGCGGCACTCGTGTCTATCGCATTTGCTTTTGGCGTGACCTTTATACTCACCAAATTATTGAGCCGGTTCATGGGCTTGCGCGTCAGCGAGAACGAAGAGGAAGTGGGACTGGATATCAGCGAACATGGCGAGCGGGCTTACGCTTGATGTAGAGAACAGGAGAGTAGTCATGACCAAGAAAATCGAAGCGATCTTCCGCGAGGAAAAACTTAATGCAGTGAAGGCAGCCCTTGCTAAGATAGGGATTGTCGGGATGAATGTGATGGAAGTCCGCGGGCATGGGCGGCAGGGAGGCGTCGAGCTCGCCGGGCGGACCGGCGCCTATAAGGTGGACCTTCTGCCGCGTGTTCAGCTCAACATCATCCTCAGCGACCACAACGTTGAACAAACAATTGAAACCATCCAGCAGGCTGCGCAGACGGGGAATATTGGGGACGGGATCATCTTCGTCTACCCGGTTGAGGAAGTTATCCGCATCCGCACGGGCGAACGCGGGCACGATGCCCTGACGTATGAGGGTGACATCGATATGCGCCAGGAAGTCTTCCTGCAAGCCGCGGATTAAACATTAAACCCTTCGATAAGACGAAACATTGTCCGGCTCATGATTTCAGCCGGGCAGTGTCTTCTTAATAGCCCGTAGATCAGGCTTTTCACCTGACAAAATTCTATCCTACAGGCGCAGCGGCTCAAAAACCCGGTCTCTGGATCAAGAAATCAAAATTTACCCATTTGGGTAATAGACCAGGCTTTCCCCTCACCCCTATAATCCCCTTCGAACTCATTCATAAATTCGTTTGCAGGAGCTTAACCCATGTCAAAAACCATTGCGCAAGTACTTGAACTCGCAAAAGACACCGAGCTGGTGGATATCCGCTTTGTAGATTTGCCAGGAACCTGGCAGCATTTCACCATCCCGGCTCATCGCCTGACCCCGGAGTTTTTTGAGGACGGCATTCCCTTCGACGGTTCCTCCATTCGCGGCTTTCAGGAGATACACGAGTCGGACATGCTGCTCAAAGCCGATCCGGATTCCGCCTTTGTCGACCCCACGGCAGAGATCTCCACGTTGGTCTTGAGCTGCAATGTGTATGATCCGCTCACGCTCGAAGCCTACAGCCGCGATCCGCGTTATGTGGCGCTCAAAGCGGAGAATTACCTTAAGAGCACCGGTATCGCGGACACGGCGTACTTTGCCCCGGAAGCGGAGTTCTTTGTCTTTGACGGCGTCCGCTATTCGTCCGGGACGAACGAAGCCTTCTATTCCATCGACAGCGCCGAAGCCTGGTGGGAAAGCGGCCGCTCCGACCGCCCGAACTACGGCGGACAGATCTCTCCGAAGCGCGGCTACTTCCCCGTCCCCCCGACAGACACGCTGCAGACCCTGCGCTCCCGGTTCATGCTTGCCATGGAAAAAGCCGGTGTGCCGATGGATCTGCATCATCACGAAGTTGCCACCGCCGGCCAGAGCGAGATGAGCATGACGTTCACCACGCTCACCCGTATGGCAGATAACCTGCTGCTCTATAAATATATCATCAAGAATGTCGCCCGTCAGTACGGCAAGACGGTGACCTTTATGCCAAAGCCCCTGTTTGGCGATAATGGCTCAGGCATGCACGTGCACTCGTCCCTCTGGAAGGGAGATACCAATGTGTTCTTTGATGAGGATGGATATGCGGGACTCTCGCAAACTGCGAAGTATTACATCGGCGGCATCCTCAAGCACGCCCCGGCGCTGCTGGCACTGACCTCGCCGACGACAAACTCCTACCGCCGCCTGGTGCCGGGCTATGAAGCCCCGGTGAACATCGCCTACTCGCAGCGCAACCGCTCTGCCATCTGCCGCATCCCGGCGAC
>DATHTH010000106.1:0-8355 GCA_035463495.1 Anaerolineales bacterium
CCGGCATGTCTTTCTCGCAGAGAAAAAATATCGCGTCAAGCCGGATGGCAAATACGAATACACGAGCATCGAGAGTTACGACGATCCGAATGCTGCGAGGTTCAAGTTTGTCGAAGAAGAACTGGAAAAGAAAATATCGGAGCTGTGCAGCAAGGCATTCGAGATCCTGCGTTTCACTGACTATGCCAAGTTCGATATCCGCGTCGACGAGAAGGACGGAACGCCCTATTTCATCGATTGCAACCCGAACACCTCCTTTGGTCCCGGCGACCAGCCCATGACCGAAGTGATGAAGATGCATGGGATCGAGTTCGAGGATATTCTCGCGAGCTTACTGAGTAAACATGTCAAGTCTCCCACAAGACCCAAAGAAATTTAGCCGCCTGCGCCGGATCGAGCAGATCACCGAAAACCACTGTGGACCGGCGGTGATCCAGATGCTGTTAGAAAACCTCGGCGTGAGCGTGACCCAGGAGGAGATCACGGAAGCCGCCGGTGCGACCCATACGATTGAGACGCACGGCACACGCGTGGACCAGCTTGCCAGAGCGGTGCACGAGCTGGCTCCGATTGCCAAGCTCTGGTTCAAAGATAAAGCTACGCCTGAAGATCTCGAATATGTGTTGAATGAATGTAAGTACCCTGTCGGCGTGGAGTGGCAGGGCCTTTTCGCCGACATGGATGGCGATGATGAGGATTACGGTCACTACAGCATCATTGCCCACATCGACACGGCGAAGGATGAGTTGATCGTAGTCGATCCCTACAAAGACTTCGTGGACCAGAGCCGGATTGTGAAGATGAGCCTGTTCCTGGACCGCTGGTGGGATTTCAATGAAGTCAAGGACCCTGAGACAGGCGTGAAGGAATTCAAAAAGGACGAGCAACTGTTCTTTGTGGTCGTTCCCCTGAGCGTTGTCTTTCCCGTGGAGCTAGGGATGCAGTCGTATTATTAGTGACCCCGCCGGCTGCATAGCCCCCTGACAAGGGGAGCCGGACGCGGGCGGGTTGAAACCCGCCCTATTTGTTTTCAAGTTTCTCGAGTAGATCTTGTAGATGCACTCCCTCGAGACTGGGGAGGATGATGTCTGCTGCCCCCACACGTTGCTCAGGCCCCAACCCCACAGAGCGAAACCCTCCGGCGCGGGCGGCCTCGATGCCGGCCGCAGCGTCTTCCACGACGACACATTCCGCGGGTCCGAGTCCGAGCTGAGCGGCGGCGTGCAGGAACAGGTCAGGGTGAGGTTTCTGCCGCTCTACGCTGCCGCCATGGGACACGGCATCCAGGAGACCGGCAATCCCGAGCCGCTCGACCACTTCGGGCGCGTTCTTGCTCGCCGACCCCACGGCAGACTTCAACCGTGCCGCACGGATTTCCTCGAGCAGCTCCCGCGCACCGGGCAGGACGTCCCGCGGGGTGATCTCACGAATGAGTTCCAGATAGTAATTATTCTTTCGCTCCATCATTTGCAATATCTGTTCCTCGGAATACCGACGCTCCTTCAGGATTAAGAGCAGTGACTCACGTCGTGGAATGCCGCGCAGGAACTCGTTATCTTCGCGTGTGAAGGGGATGCCTAATTCATCGGCGAGGCGTTTCCAGCCTCGGAAGTGGTATTCCGCAGTGTCGGTTAATACCCCATCGAGATCAAAGATCAAACCCTCGATCATTCAGGCCCTCGACGGGAAATTCCAGTGCGTCCGGTTTGCGACTGTGCCATATTCCTAGGCCAATACTCGCGTGACGTCGACGCGATACAGATCCCGATGGAACGGAAGGCTCTGAGCCAGTTCTCGACCTTGCTCCAAGGAATAAAGCCGCGCGCCCGAAACTCATCCATCGATCGGTTCCCGTTTGCTCTCTTGCTCCGATGACGGGGATCCGGTATTTGTGATCTCGACCTTCTGCAGTTTACCGCGCTGGAAAAAGCGGAAAGCCAGTCTCTGCCAGTGCCGGGGCAGGCGCGCTGTGATCGTCCAGTCTTTTTCTGAGACACGTAGTCCTGCAAAGCCGAACACCACCGCCTGCCACGTCCCACCGGCAGATGCGCCATGGATGCCATCTCTGGCATTGCCGCGTACATCACGCAGGTCGGCGCGGACAGCCCTGATGAAGTGTTCGTAGGCTTCATCAGGCTTGCCGACGTCACATGCCATAATCGTCTGGATGGCGGGGCCCAGCGAAGAGCCGTGTGTGTGATCAGTGCGCGGTGTGTAGTAGTCGTAATTAACCTTCACCTCCTCATCGGTGAACTGGTCGCGTAAGAGATATTGCAGCATCAGCACATCTGGTTGTTTGAGCACCTGGGTCTCATTGGCGCCCTCAATGCCAAAGAGCGCCTGGGCAGAGATATGGCGCGGCTCCAGCGCCGCCAGGTCTACCTCACGACGTTGATAGTAACCTTCGAACTGCTCGATTAGCCCGTCGTCGCGGATCGGTAGATAAATGCGATTGAGCACCTCGCGCCAGTGAGCGAGGCGGTCTGGCGCAAGTTCGAGGCGCCGGGTCAGCTTCTCGGCTGCTTCGGGCGCGTGGATCCCGAGCCATTCGAGGATCTCGAGAGCTGTCAATAAGTTCCAGCGCGCCAGGTAGTTTGTATAGGCGTTATTATCCACGTGGTCATGGTATTCATCGGGTCCGATCACGTCGTTATACTCATAGCGCTGTTCAGCTTCATCCCATTCGGCGCGTGAGGCCCAGAACTTGGCAGTATCGAGAATTAGCTCCGCACCTTTTTCAACGAACCAAGCATCCTCCCCGGTCACTTTCCAGTAAAGGTATGTCGCGTAGGCGACATCGGCTGAGATATGGATCTCGATATCCCCTGTCCAGATGCGTACCAGTGTTCCGCGCTCCGAGAAGTGCGGCACCCAGGTGGGGGTTACCTCCTCGCCGGTGTCGGCGCTTTCCCAGGGGAACTGCGCGCCCTCAAAGCCATTAAGGCGCGCCTTCTCGCGTGCTGCCGGCAGGCGCTGGAAGCGATACTCGAGCAGGTTGCGGGCAATGTGCGGAGCGGTGAAGATAAAGAACGGCAACATGAAGATCTCGGTGTCCCAGAACGAGTGACCGCGATAGCCGAAGCCTGAAAGGGTCTTGGCGCCGATGTTGACGCCGTCATCATGGCGCGGCGCAGCGATGAGCAGCTGGAAGAGATTGAAGCGCATGGCAAGCTGAGCTTCCTCGTCGCCCTCGATCTGGATGTCACTGCGCTCCCACTCCTGAGCCCAGGCTTGATTTTGCGCTTCCAGCGTAGAGTCCCAGCCCTGAGCTGAGCCCACGGCTTCCACTGCCAGCTCGATAGGCTCCGTCGAATCGCGGGAGGTCGCAATTCCCACAAACTTATCCAGTGTGACCGCTTCACCGCCTCGAGCGGCAAACCGGAAGCTGAGGGTCGGCATGGATTGCGCATTCCAGAACGCAGCATGCAGCGGTTCCTGGCTTGTCTCGACCCGCATGGTAACCGCCAGATCGATGAGAGTGGCGCGTGTCCGCGAGTGGAGGTAGATCGTGCCCTTGCCATCTTGCCCCTCTCCTTTCCCTTTAGACGAGGGATGCACGCCCTGTGCCATCCAGTGCCAATGGGCGATGCCTTCATTATCCATGTTGCCATTCAGCGCTGCCTGGATCTCAACCTCGCCCTCGAACTCCGGGATGACTGTGCAGCGCAGGCAAAGCAGGTGCTGGTTTGCAAGTGAGGCGAAGCGCTCGAACGTCAGGGTGGCGCGGTGTCCGGAGGGGGAACGCCAGCGGACGGTGCGGCTGAGGAGTCCAGTCTCCAGGTGGAGGTGCCGTTCATAGGATTCGATAGTCCCTGTATCGAGCGAGAACCGCTCGCCGTTCAGGAAGACAAAGACGGGCAGCCAGTCGGGTGCGTTGGCAAGCTCCGTGAAAACGATAGGCACATCGTCGAACACGCCATGCACGAAGGTGGCGCGGCTCTCGCCCGGGTAGCCTTCTTCGAACGCGCCGCGCGTCGAAAGATACCCGTTACCGGTAGTGAAAATCGTTTCGCCATGAAGTTGTTTATCGGGGTTGAAAGAATCTTCGTGGACAGTCCACATAGGAAATTCCAATCGAAAGGATTTATCGATCTGTAAGC
Source organism: Anaerolineales bacterium (assembly GCA_035463495.1). Taxonomy (GTDB): domain Bacteria; phylum Chloroflexota; class Anaerolineae; order Anaerolineales; family Villigracilaceae; genus Defluviilinea. Next base: position 4,101 of record DATHTH010000106.1, read on the forward strand.
TCTTGAAGCACGGCATGGTTGCTGGCAAACGCCACCAAGGTGCCGCCGAAAGCCAGCGTCAGCATGAATGCCAGTATTCCGAGGATAAGACTCAAAGCCAGCAGAAGCGCCAGCGTCAGGCTGAAGAGCAGGTTTTTGCGGATGAATACAACCGCATTCCGCAGCGCTTGTCGCACCGACGGTTGCTCTTGTTCGAATAGAAAGGGAGGCGTAAAGAGCTGGATCACCAGCCAGGTGATCATGAGTGTGACGTACAATCCGCGGATAAGAGCAGCGGCCTCCGGGTTAGGTATCAATCGTTCGATCAAATAGTAATCGCCGGTCAGGAGTCCGATCACCAACAAATTGATCAATCCCCAGCGCCAGGCAGGTTTCCAGTAGCTTCGAATGGCTTGCAAAAAGTCACGCTCCGTGGCGGTTTCGCCGTGCGCGATCCGGTTGCCGTAATAAAACAGCGCAAGGGTCGCTGGGGGACCAGGGAGGATCAGGACATTGGCAAAGAGGAAAAGCAGGTTGACGATCAAAATCGTCCAGAGCTCCTGCCAGAGATCTCGAAATGCCAGTCCCAGAACTCTCACCGCCATTTTTACCTGCTGCACCACAACCCGGCTCAGCCTTTAATGCCCGTATATGCCACGCCTTCAATATAATACTTGCTAAAGATGAAGAAGAGGATCAGCACGGGGATGGCGTTGAACATGGCGCCCACGAGAGTTAGATTCCACTGGGCGCTGAACTGTTGCCGGAAAATGCTGAGAGCCACATTCAGAACGTATTTATCGGGTGTGTTCAGATACAGGAGCGGTGGAAGGAAGGCATTCCACATGGCCTGGAATTGCAGGATGAAGACCGTCAAGAGAGCGGGGCGCGCCAGCGGCAGAATCACATCGCGGTAAATCTGTGCGTGACTGGCGCCGTCAATGAAAGCTGCCTCTTCCAGATCTTTGGGGACCGATTTGAAGAATTGTGTCAGAAGAAAAATGCTCCCGGCTCCAACTGCACCCGGCAGGATCAACGCCCAGAACGTGTTGATGAGGCGCAGCTTCGTCATCAGCACATAAGCAGGAATCAGAGTCAGCGGTCCAGGAATCATCATAGAAGCTAACATGAACGCGAAGACAGCATCCCTGCCCGGAAATTCCAGGCGCGAGAAGGCATAAGCAGCCATGGACGAAAAAATGACCTGCAGTGTGGCAACGGTCACCGAGAGAAACGCCGTGTTGAACAGCCAGCGCGGGAATGTTCCACCGCCACCGATATCCGTATTCCACACTCTCGACCAGTTCTGGACCTGCCACTCGGCGGGGAAAAGGGTGGGCGGGAAGCGAATGATTTCCGCGTTGCTCTTGAACGTGCCCAGGGCCGCCAGGATGAACGGCATGAACAGGATCAGTCCGATTGCAAGCAGTAGGAGATAGCGCAAAAACATCTTCACATAGTGAAGCCCGGGTTTCTGGGGCTGCTGAGTCGCCACACCTTCGAGCGTTTGAGTACGAACAGCCATGTCAGCCTCCTAATACAGTTGGGTCTCTTTTTCGATAAAGCGGCGCTGCAGGAAGGTGAAAAAGAAGATCAAGACAGCCAGGATGAAGGCGAGCGCGGCCGCATAGCCCATCTGGATCGGCCCCTCCTTTCCCAGCGCCTCCTGAAAGACAATGAAGACCGGGGTCAGCGATGTGCCAAGCGGTCCACCCTGGGTGGCAAGGTAAACCTGGTCGAACACCTGCAGTGTGCCGATTGTCCCGAGCACCACGACAAGCAGGATGATCGGCCGCAGGAGCGGAATGGTGATCTTCCAGAACTGGTGCCAGCCGTTGGCGCCGTCGATGGCAGCTGCCTCATATAGCGTCGGATTGATATCCTGCAGGGCAGCCAGGAACATGATCATGAATGTGGGCGCCGTGGTAAAGATATTCTGGAACATGATCGCCATCCAGGCGATGCTGGGACCGCGCAAATACCATTGCTCCGAGGGGATATCGCCTCCGAACGCCTGGGCGATGAGTTGGATCAAGCCGCGCGGGTCACCCAGCCAGTTAATATTTTGCCACTCGACGCCAAAGAGCCCCAGGAAGCTGGAAATGAAAAAGTTGGCGTAGCCAGTTCTCAGGTAGAACCAGATGAAGATAAGGGTGATCACCACCGAGGATGTCACGCTAGGCGCGTAGAAGATCGTGCGGAAAAACTGCTTGAAGCGTATGGGACCGTTCAGGAGCACCGCCAGCAGGATGGCGGCCGCAGTCTGTGTGGGCACGACGATCAGCGAATACCACAGCACATTATGGAGGCCCTGTAGAAAATCACGCTCCTGGAACGCCCTGGAGTAATTCGCGAGACCCACCCACTCCGGTGGCGTGAAGATATCATAGCGGTTGAACGATATGTAGAGCGCAAAGAGCACAACGCCCACGGTGAAAGTCAGGGTAACCAGAAGATAGGGCGTGAGAAAGAGATAGCCCATGATCAGGGTGGTGCGGCGCTTGGGGTTGGGCCACTCACGGTAGACGATCCGGGCAACAGCCAGCCCCAGGACAATGGCGAGCACGGCGACCGCGCCGAGGAACGGCAGGGCTGTGCGGCGAACTTCTGCGAGGTAGGTCTCGACGCTTGCCATTACGCGCGGTCCGCCCATGGTCGGCGCGTTGAAGAGAGCGATAGTCATCAAGACGATCACGACCAGTAGAAAGGCGACCGCTGCCACCAGCCCGCGCCTGGATCGAACCGCACCCTCATCCACAGTTCTCATAGTTGTCATTGCTGCACCTCCAGTGTGGTCTCCGCGTACCCGGATAAGGTACTATCCTCCCTCTCGGGAGAGGGAGGATAGCGAGAGAGAGGAACGATTTACTGATCCAGGGCAGACTGTGCCTCTTCCTGCGCCTGGGCAAAGGCTGTGTCCACATCCTGGTCGCCGAGGAAGACGCGCTCGAGCGCCTGCGAGACCGCCGTGTTCACTGCGCCTGTGCTCGGGCCCCAGAAGGCGACACGCGTATCGTCCAGCAGGCCGCCGGACGAGATCGCCAGATCGTTCGGATCCTGGACTAAGTCCGCCTGTTCGGGATGGGTGCTGTAGGCGAAGCCGGTCTCGACGATCTCGGCTTGATTCTCAGCGCTGGTCAGGTAAATGGCAAGGGCTGCCGCAGCGTTCGGGAATTCCGTCGCGGCGTTCACACCGATGCCGTTGGTAAAGATCACATCGGCGCGCGTCACCGGTCCGGCAGGAATCTGGACAGCCTTCCATTCCACGTCCGGATAGGTCTGGTTCATGAAGTTCACCATCCAGCCGCCTTCGGTGGTCATCCCAACGAGTTCCAATCCTATTGCCTCACCGCACCAGCCTGCACCGACATCAGCAGGCGTGACCAGTGTCCCTTCCTGCTTCATTTCCGCCACAAAGTTTGCCATTTCCTTGACTTCAGGGGTATCGAGAGTCGCAGTTGTGAAATCATCGGAAGCAAACGACCCGCCGTTCGAGAACGCAAACGGCGCAAAGCGCGCCCAGTCTGCGCCCATACAGAAGCCGCCATATTGACCGGTGTCGGCAATCGCCTGCGCAGCCGTGCGCATATCCTCCCAGGTCCAGTCCTCGGTGGGTTCCGGAATGCCTGCCGCTTCGAAGGCAGCCGGCAGGTAGACGAGCCCCAGCGTGCCCCAGTCTTTGGGCAGCGCATAGGTCTGGCCCTCATAGGTAAAGATGGTCATGAGGGCGGGGATGAAGTCATCACGCGACACACCGGCTTGCTCCATGTACGGATCCAGCGCCAGCAATTGGCCGGTTGGCGCAAAGGCATTCATAAGCTGGTCGTCTATGTACATAACGTCCGGCGCCGTGCCGCCTGCCATCTGGGCCTTCATCTTGTCCTGAAATTCAGCCGGAGTCGGCTGGTAATCCACGGTCACACCGGGGCAAACAGCGTTGAAGCGCTCGATCGAGTCCCGGTAGATCTGCTGTTCGGTTTCATCTCCCCATCCGGAGAACACGATCGAAGCCCCGTCTTCAGCCGGCAGAGGGCATGCGCCAGTTTCGCCGCCGGTCGTGGGCGCTTCGGTAGGAGCCTCGGTCATGGCTTCGGTCGGCACCGAGGTCGCCGGCTCGTCGGTAGCCGGCAGATCGGTCGCGGGCAGATCTGTCGGCGGGGCTTCCGTAGCGCCGCCGCAGGCCGCCAGTAGAAATGCAGCGATGAAGAGCAGCGATGCAAGTTTCAAAAGTGATTTCATTTCAGATCTCCTTATATCTAATTCTGATTTTCAAGCT
>DATHTH010000107.1:0-15102 GCA_035463495.1 Anaerolineales bacterium
CTGAATCCAGATGGGAAGAAGCAGGACGGCAATCCAACCAGCCCGCCGCAGCCCCGGCATCTCTCTGTACCGGAAGATCACATAGAGAACGAGCAGAATCAGAAACAGTAAATAGATCGGTTTCGTGACCGTTGCAAGCGCGATCAATAGGATGGCGTACCAAATCCGGTTTCCCAGGGAGCTGGTCAAGACCCAGCAGAACGCAGAGATCAACAGGATGTTCAGCGTCTCTGTCATGCCGTGGAACGTAAGGACCAGCGGCGAGGGGTGCGAAAAGAAAATGCCCGCTCCCAGCATGGCGAGAACCGTCGAACGGGTTGTGTTCCGTACACTCAAATAGATCAGCGCCCCACTGCCCAGCCACATCAGGAACTGGAGAATCCATAACACACCTTCCGTCCCCCCGCCGAACAACGTGCGAGCCAGCCCCAGTAGGAGCGGATAGAGCCAGGGACGGTGCTCAATCGAGAGGATATCCGAGCGGCCGAATAACCACTCGCCCGCGGCGCGGTAACTCCGCGAATCGTTTGCCCACCAGAAAAATCGGGCTGGATCATCAATGTTCACTTTGCTATCTGGGAGACCGGTCAGGTAATATGCCCACTGAAAGTAATACATCGCGGCAATGGCTAAAACAATCAGAAGACCGAGGTAAAGATCCTTTTGTTGAGCACTTAAGATTTCTATGGACCTTCTCGCAAAAAGATTCTTCATCAATACCGCTCATCGGACCAGGATGCAAGAATTATAGCATTCGAGATATAAGAGAAAAGAGCCATTCGCGAGAATGGCCCTTTCACGGACACGAAAAACGCCCGGACGAAGGCCCGGGCGCTCGATTGTTTTATCACATGTCGGTCGTATCGCCGTACTCGACAGTCCGGCCTTCCGCTGAGGTCTTGCCTTCCTCGAGCAGAGATTTGAGCCGGATCAGGTCTTCGTTCATCGCCTGGCGGGGGTCCACGCCGAAGATCTGCGCCACCGCGTGCCCGACTGCGCCAGCCGGCGGGACATAGTGCATCTGGACCGTGACCCGGGTGCTGCCATCCCGGTTCTCGTCGAAGCGGACGAACCCGGCGCTCTGCACCTGAGAGTCAGGCAAGGTCTGCCAGGAGATCAATTCGTTCGGGATATCCTGAGTTACGCGAGACTGGAACTCCACGGTGGTGCCTGCGGGTCCCGCCACTTTCCAGTTTGAGACCTCGTCACGAGTGGTGATCTCCTTGGCGTGGCTCATAAACAGCGGGAAGTTCTCGAAGTTGCGCCAGAACTGGTAGACCTCATCGATCGGAGCGAAAATGTTGATCGCCTTATTGACCCGAATGGCATTCTCACCCATCCCAAGCCCCAGCAGGCTGCGGGTATCGAGATTGGTCACACCACGCGCGGTGAGTACCAGGCCGGCGGTGCTGATAACAGGTTTGGCGACGCCTTTGCGCGTCAGACCGTAGAGTGTCAGCAGGCTGCCTCCCACACTGCTCAGCAGGCGGGTTGCCGGTGACCAGTGCGATTGCATGACGTCCGGGACCGCACGCCGCCGCGAGGAAGGCTCACCCTGCAGGGCAGGGATATCCTGTGGATTGTCCACCACTTGCAGGCGGTTTTCGACGCCATGAACGCCGCGCGTCCGCAGGGCTGTCTTTACGATGGCTTCCTCGTCCTCCCGAAGCGCAGACCCGCTCAAATAAATGATGCCGCCATCCGCGGTAACCGTCACGCTACGGGCATGACGCGCCAGGCGGCCCAGGTTGCTGCGGACGCGTTCCTCCAGAATCCAGTCCGGGGCGCCCTGGTCGCTCAACCGGGCGGTCATCTCAGAGAGCATGCCGCGTGTCCGGTTGCGGGCATCTTCCATGGCGCGGTCGAGCGAGGTATCGATGTTGTTGACAAAGCTATTGGCTTTGTCGCGCACCATGGCGCGCCTGCGATTTCCGTGCTGTGGATCGAGGAAATACATCAGTCCCGCCCCCAGTCCAATGGTTGTCAGTAATGTTTTTAGTCTCATAACTACCTCCTAAGCAATCTTTAGATTATGGGTACACCTTCTTGACTCTTCAGACTGTACAAGAAGCAGTTGTGTGCTTCGCCCTGAACAGTTCCAGAATCTCAGAGGTATGTACCATATCTATTTATGCCCGAAGGCGCAAGTGGGAATATCCCTAATAAGTATGCTGGATTCGTCATGCTGGGGCTAAGAACAGGAAAACCAGCGTGTAATTGACTTACTTTATAAGACCCAACCCAGTTCGATCGAGAGTATCAAGGGATAGGTGAAGGGAAAGTACCCGTTCCAGGCTTTCCGCGACATCCGCCACCGCCTGTAAAACAGGTGTACTTGGCGTTTCACCGAGCTCATTCGATGCCGGTTGGATCCCTAGAAGCACTACCTTGCACCGGAGTTCGAGAGTTAAGTAAAGTACCAGCAAATGCAAGGGCAGGCTGTGCGTGGAGGCGCTCATGCCATCGATGCTCTCCTGCGCTATCCACTGTATCGCGCCCGGATCTTCCCCCAGCGCGGCGGCATCGACGAACAGAACCAGGTCCGGGGCGAACTTACGCAGTTCTCCGGTCAGATTTTCCGGCGCCGAGCCCGCCTCGCAGACGAGCAGACGATCGGGCCGGAGACAGTTCCGTGCCGACAGCGCCCGCGCAACCAAGACTCCGGCGGCATCGTCCGAACGCAGTATGTTTCCCACCCCTACGACCGCGATCCTGAACGACTTGCCTTTCTCATTCCGGAGCTGGTTCAGTAGCCGGTCGAGTGAGCCCTGCCAGGTACTTGGTAACATCTTCATCTTTCCCGTAATACACTATAAATAGCTTTTCCAGGGTAGCATGCTCCCATTCCCGGTTCGACATCCCGATGCCTTTCGGTTTGCAATTGACCACGCACTGACCGCAATAGATACAGCGGTCCATACGGTATTTCATTACATATCTCTTGGCAGCCCGGTCGATGATGACCAGCTCAATGGCGTTAGATGGACAGTCCTTGACGCACAGCGTGCAGCCGGTGCATACAGAAGCATCGTAGGAAAGGATGCCGCGATACCTGTCAGGGGGAGGAATGCGCTCCACAGGGTAGAGTTGGGTTGCGTTTTTCGTAAAGAAGGACCGGATCACATCTTTGAACATGGAGCCGATTTTCATAGCAGACCGCCTTTCAGCAGGATCGTCACGAGGATCTGCGCCAGAACCAGAATCGCCCCAAAACGCCACCACAGTCCCACTGTCTGATCGATCCGCAGGCGGGTGAGCAGACTCTGGAGAAGTGTCATTAGAAACAGCACTGAGAGGGTCTTCAAGAGGAAGGGCAGTACGCCGTGCAGCCCACCCAGATAGAAAGCCGATACCAGGGTGATACCCACGATGAGCTCCACCGACTTGCCGACCTTGAAAAGCGCCAGCCCGCGCCCGCTGTATTCGGTTAGGGCGCCGGCGACGATCTCGGTCTCGGCTTCGGGGGCGTCGAAGGGCGGTAACTCCAGCTTGCCCATCAAGCCGATGAGAGCGATGATGAATCCGATGGGCTGGCTGATGGCAAACCAGTGATCGCCGGCATAGTCGTTGATCATGTTAATCTGCCAGCTCCCGGCTGCAAGGGCAGGACCCAGCAGCGCCAGCAGGAAGGGCGCTTCGTAGGCGAACAGCTGCGTCAACGTGCGGGTGGCGCCCACCACCGAAAAACGACTGCCGGTATTCCAGCCGGCCAGGCCCGTACACAGCGTCAAAAGGCTGAGCAGATAGATGGTCACAATCAGGTCGCCGGGAAAGCTGTGGACAGGTGCCAGTCCCATAAGGGGGACATAGAGAGCGGAGGTCAATGCACCGGCGATGGCTACCACCGGCAGCCCAAAGAACAACAGCCGGTCTGTGCGGGCAGGTGTGATCTGCTCCTTGGCAAAGAGCTTGATCACATCCGCAAATGGCTGGAACCAACGCGGTCCCACACGATTTTGGAAACGCGCCAATAGCTTGCGGTCTGCCCACTCATAGAGCATACCGGTCAGGATCAACGTGAGACCGGCCGGGAAAATCAGCAGAGAAATTAAGGGAGACAGCGTGTTCATCGTTGATTGTAGGCTTCAATTCCGTACTGGCGCAGCTGCTTCCACGAGAGGGTCTGGCGTGTACCCGAATGACCCACGGTTGTGATGAGCCGGTCATTGCACGAGAAGCAGGGGTCCATACCGGCGATCAACATAGGCACATCGGCTAGCTGGCGCCCGACGGCTTTCTCTAGCACCGACACCCAGTTGCACAGGCTGGGGGTGCGGATATGTACACGCGCCGGATGCTCTCCGCCATTGCTTTTGATGTAGTAGAACAGCTCCCCGCGCGGCGCTTCGACCCGCGAGATGGTCTCGCCGGCCGGGATTTTGCGCGGCACCCGCACCGTGAGCGGGCCGGCAGGAAGATTGTCAATGATGGCGCGGATTGCAAAACAGGTGACGAGTAATTCCTTCAAGCGCACCACGCAGCGCGCTTCCAGATCGCCATTGGTTTCCGTCACGCCGCTGACCGGGAATTGCCTGTACGCGCCGTAGGGCGCTTCTACACGGACATCCCGCAGCAAGCCCGAGGCGCGAGCGGTGGGTCCGAGCAGTCCGAAGCGCTCTGCCTCCGCACAGGAGATGGTGCCGATGCCGCGTGTCCGGTTGAGGAACATTGTATCGGTCGTCACAACTTCGAGATAATGGTTGATGCGCCTCTCGAGGTAGTTCAGACCTTCTTTGATAGCTCTGGCTTGGTCCGAGCCAATGTCGCATTTCACGCCGCCCAGCACATTGGCGGAATAGTTCACGCGGTTGCCGGTGATCTGCTCGAGCAGGTTCATGATCGTCTCGCGGTCGCGCCAGGAGTACATAAATAGCGTGTCGAACCCCGCTTCATGCGCGGCGACGCCCAGCCAGAGCAGATGGCTATGGATGCGCTCCATGCCTGCAACTACTTCCCGGATGGCCTGGGCGCGCGGCGAGGCTTCCACCTGGGCGAGCTTTTCCACGCCGAGGCTGTATGCCAGCGCGTGGGTGTGCGAGCAGATCCCACAGACCCGCTCGAAAAGATACAGGTTCTGGATCCAGTTGCGGCTCTCGGCTGCTTTCTCAATGCCGCGGTGGGCATAGCCAAGACGCATGCGCGCGGCAGTAACGATCTCCCCGTCCATGGTGAACTCGAAGTGACCGGGCTCCTTCAGCGCTGGATGCTGGGGACCGATAGGGACCACAAAGGTGTTCTCGCCGACGATGCCCTCTTCGGGCGCTTCGTCGGCGCGGCGGCCCTCGACAGCGCTGGCTTGTTCGATCTGGAAGTCTGCGCGCAGCGGAAATACATCCTCGGGCCAATCGTCGGGGATGAACAGGCGCTCATTGCTATTCACCCCCTCGAAGGTGAATCCAAGCATCTCGTGCATCTCGCGCTCGAAAAAGGTAGCGGAGGGGAGGATGTCTTCGATAGTCGGCAAGCTGGCATCCTCGGCGCGGGGCAGGCGGATGCGCAGCGTTGTGATCGCTGCGCCGCTGCAAAAGTGATAGAGCGCTTCCAGTTGACCGGGCTCCGTTCCCAGGTCGAGACCGGTGATTGCGGATAGATAGCCCCAGTGCGCCTCCTGCAGGGCGCTCACAGCCGGGCGCAGCTCAGACCCGGGGATAGATATATCCAGACGATCCGTCTCGGGACGGGTCGTCTCTTTCGTCCATTTCGCAAGCAATTGTTCAGCCTGCTGTAAGCTTTGTTCGATCTTCATGCGAGGGCCTGTTCTTTGCGCGCCGGACGCGGGCTGCCATCTTTCAGGTGGGTAAGCAGCTGGATGATGCCATCCACAACTGCTTCGGGGCGCGGCGGGCAGCCGGGGATAAAGACGTCCACCGGGATCACTTCGTCAACGGAGCCGCCGACGTTGTAACAGCCCTGGAAGACGCCGCCCGAAACGCTGCACGACCCGACCGAGATCACATATTTAGGTTCAGGCATCTGCTCGTATGTACGCACGAGCCGCTCGCGCGCCTGGCGCGTCACCGGCCCGGTCACGATGAGCACATCCGCATGCCGCGGGCTGCCCTCCAGTTTGATGCCAAAGCGCTCCACGTCGTAGCGCGGTGTGAGTGTCGCGAGGATCTCGATGTCGCAGCCGTTGCACGAGCCGCTGTTGAAATGCACAGCCCAGATGGAATTCAGTCGCGCCCAGGCGCGTACCCGCTTGACAACTTTTACCCATAACGGATCATTGTTGATATGCATGTTCACCTTTCAAAACCCAAGGGCCACTAAGCTCACCAAGGAAAAAGTCTGCCGAACTGCCCTTGTCCCCTTTGTGCACTTCATATCCTTCGTGTTTAAGCTTTTTCCCATCGGGTGCCTTCTAACCGAGGATCAACGCGATCAACGCCAGGATCAATCCCAGTAAATACACGCTTGCCACCGAAGAAAAATCGCTGCTGCCGATCATCAGGACGCCCAGATGCAGGACGGCAAAGAACAACGCCACCACAAAAAACTGGCGATACCCCGGTGAGGCGGGCAAGGGATCATGCTCCTCGCCGCTCGCATAGGACGCAGTTTTCAGTTCCGTCCTGCGGCCCGTGGCAGAAAACAATTTCCCGAGACCAGAGAGGATCGAGGCTAGAGCTACATAGATCAGGAAGGCGACTAGTGGAGAAAGTAAGACCGGCTTCATGGTTAGATTCCAAACATTTGCATAAATCGTTCTGCCGCGGGGAGGGTGAGCCCGTCTGCTAACCCCGGTAGAAATCCCAGGATCACCACCAGCAGCGTCAGTACGAGGAGGGACAGGGCGATTGTCCAGTGGATCGGCTTGCCTTCCAGCACGCGAGAAGAGGCTTTCCGGCGGTACATGCGGTTGACCAGCGGCGCGTAATATCCCAGTGAGACCACACTGTTGAGCGCCATGACGAGGGTCAAAGCGATGATCGCGTTGCTCTGTGTCTGGAACCCGGCGACGAAAATCTGCCACTTCGACATAAAACCAGCCAGCGGAGGCATCCCGCCCAGGGCGAGCAGGGCGATACTCAGCGCCAGTGCGGCGAGTGGATATTGCTGTGCCGCGCCAGCGAGATCGTCAATACTCAATACCCGGTGTGTTCCATTCCGCAGGAACATCCCGTACGTTAAGGCGCCAACTGCAAGGAAGGCCAGTCCTTTCATCAGCATGTGGGTAAGCACGTGGAAGAATGCTCCCTGCGCGCCCAGCTCGACGCTCGAGTACAGCGCAATGCCAAGCCCAAGGAGGATATACCCGATGTGACTGAGACTTGAATACGCCAGCATGCGCTTGACTATCGTTTGTCGCAGCGCAAGCAGATTGCCATAGAGCATGTTCAGCACACCGAACCCCATCAGCAGGATCCCCCATGAGACGGCGAAACCGGTCAGTATGGCGAGCGCGCGCAGCATGGCGATCAAGCCGATCTCGACCACTATGCCGGAAAGCATTGCGCTGATTCCGCTCGGCGCCTGGGAATGGGCGTCCGGCAGCCATGTATGGACGGGAACCAACGCAACCTTGACTCCAAATCCAATCACAAATAAGGCTCCGGCTCCCAGGATCGCCAGCCGGCTTACATCCGAGCCGTGCACGGCTACCGTGATCTCCACCATATCCAGCGTCCCGGTTTGCGCCAGGACGATTGCAATCCCGATCAGCACCAGTACAGAACCAGCCGCGCTCTGCACGAGATACTTCATCCCCGCTTCCAGTGAGGCTGACTGCTCACGGTAAAACGCGACCAGTAAATAAGAAGAGATCGCCATCCCCTCGAACCACACCCACAGATTGAACAGGTCACCGGCGGAGACCAGCCCGATCATCAAGCCTATCATCGCCAGCAGCATGGCATAGTATTTTTCTTCTCCGACCTCGCCCGCCATGTAAGAGCCGGAGAACAGGACGACCAGTGTGCCGAGGAGAAGTACACAGCCCGTCATGAACAGGCTAATCCCGTCCACGCGCAGCCAGATGGAGTTGAGATGGAACTCTCGCGCCTCCGGTAGCATCCGCATAGACATCACAAAGGGAATCCAGGCTGCTACTACAGCCGCCAATGCTAGCAGTCGCACCAGAGAGGAGCGGGTATGTACCCTTGTTGGCTGGATCCCAAGTCGTCCCGCGAGGTAAACGAGCGGTGACGAGACCAGGGGGATCACAATGATGCCGGTGAAGTTCAGTGGATTCATTTAATCCCTAGCCACAACACGATCAGCACCACCAGCAGGGCGCTGACCATGCCGAGAATATTCCAGTTCAGCTCGCCTGTCTGCGTGAGGCTCAGCCCCTGAGCGATTTTTTGTGTGCCCCGCACGATCGAGCGGTTGAGGAACTCGAACCCAAAGGAGGCTTCTACAAACGGATTCAGCCAGCCTCCGCCGAAGAGCCGGTAGCCCCGGGCGCGCAACCATGAAATGCCAAGACCTGCGGCGACGATGGCTAAGGTGAACCAGGTCGCAGGCGCCGAAAGGATGGCGGGCACCATGTGACTCAGGGTCTCGTGTTCGAGATCATGAAAAGGCAGACTGGAGGAGAGGAAGTCACTGAGTCTGCCTACCAGCAGCCAGGTGAGTAGGGTGCCTCCCACCAGCAGCCCGAGCGAGACTCTCATCGCAGAGCCAGCCGGGTGGACATGCACATCGTCGCGTTCCTTGCCGAAGAAGACCAGCCAGACCATACGGAATGTATAGAACGCTGTTAGACCTGCGCCGACCAGCATCAGGGCATACGCCCAGATCGGCGAATGTTCGAGACCCACCTCAAGAATCAGTTCTTTGCTCCAAAACCCGTTGAGGATTGGGATACCCACCAACGCCAATGCTCCGACGATGAACACGTTGCGCACGAACGGAATGCTTTTGCCCAGCCCGCCCATGCGACGCAGATCGCGTGTGCCCACGCTGTGAATGACCGAGCCCGCTGCGAGGAATAACAGGGCTTTGAAGACGGCATGGCTGAGCAGATGAAATTGACTGGCGAAGACCCCGCCGGCGCCGATAGCATAGACCATGTATCCAAGCTGGCTGACGGTTGAGTATGCCAGCACGCGCTTGAGGTCCGTAGCGACAAGCGCAGACAGTGCGGACATCAACGCGGAGATCAAACCTACGATCAACACCGAGCTTGTCCATCCCGGTACAGACTCAAACGCAGGATAAAAACGCGCCAGCAGATAGATCCCCGCATTGACCATCGTCGCAGCATGGATCAGCGCGCTGACCGGTGTGGGGGCTTCCATGGCATCCGGCAGCCAGGTATGGAAGGGGAACTGCGCCGATTTCGCCGCCGCGGCAACCAGAAAGCTGAATGCGACCAGCGCCAGGGCGGCTGGCGGTAGAGTCGATGATTTTGCCAGAACGTCTGAGATCTGGAGGCTTCCAAGGTTTGCAAAGGCGACCAGCGTCCCGACAAGCAGCCCGACTCCGCCAACCTGGGTGATGATGAGTGCCTTCATTCCTCCTGCAACGGCTCTGGGATCGTCGTTATAGAAGGATATCAATCCATACGAGCATAACGCAGTAATCTCCCAGAAGAAAAATGTAAACAGGAGATTGCCGCTCAGCACCAGTCCCGTCATGGCGCCGATAAAAAATAGAACAAGGAAATAGTAGCGACCAAGCTGAGGATCGCCGCGCATGTAGTCCACAGAGAAGATCACCGCCAGGGAGCCCACCACGGCTGCGATAGCTGTCAAAGCAACGGCCAGTCCATCGGGCACGAATGTCAGCTCGCCGAATGCAGTTCCCAGAGGGATCTGGATCGCCGGTGCGGAACTGACAGCGCTAAAGAGAACGATGGATGAGATGGCAGTCAACACGCTGAAGAGCACGGCGAGCGTATGTTGAGTCGCGGAATTTTTCTTTCCAGAGAGCCAGACAATCAGAGCGCCCAGCCACGGAAGGACGATTACGAGAGCGACGAAAGTCCCAGCCATGTCAGCCTCGCAGGGTGGATATCTTGGGCACGTCGAGTGTGCCAAAACGCCGCCGCACCTGGACAGCGAGCGCCAGCCCGACCACCGCGACAAGGGTATCGGCCACGATAACCGTGGCCGCCGTCGATTGTCCCAACCCGAGGTTCCCGCTTAACTTCCCAGCCAGGACCAGAGCCAGGATCACGGCTTTGATCAGGATCTGCAAGACCATCACGATCTTGATCAGGTTGCGGGTGATCAACAGCCCGTAAAATCCGACCCCCAGCAAGGCAACCACTCCCAACAGGATAATATCCAAAGGATCGAATGCCACTATTGGTGTTCCTCTTTCTTGCCCGGCGCCTGCTCCGATAGCAGTCCGAGCACCCCCATCACGCCCGAAAAAATCAACACGATCTGGATCCACACGTCCAGGACGCGGTTTTGCCATAGAGAGCGAGTCAGATCGGTCGAGTCGCCCAACGTGGCTAGCTGCAGGGCAGGGAATGCCATCCATCCCAGGAACACGGCTACTGACCCCACCAGCACAAATGCCAGCGGCTTGGGAATCACCGAAGCCGGATCCAGCGCGTCGTCGCCGACCACACTGACCGCGTATACTAGAAGAACCGTCACCAGCCCGGCGCCTACGGAGAGCTCCATCACCGCCACCTGCGCTGCCCCGAGCAGGTAAAGCGTTGCCGAGATGAGAGCGCTAATACACGCCAGATAAAGGGTCGCAGACAGAATACGCCTGGCTGTGATTGCCTGGTAGGCACAAAATACGACTCCCAGTAAGAACACGGCATACTGGATGCTTTCCATTCGTTTACAAACTCCTATCCTGATAAAACCTGGCTTAACGCAGGTCCGACCCCCCACTCCCTCGAAGCATTGTCAAGGCTTCTTGTGAAATATACCACAAATCAATTGGTTATGACCAGTCAATGGGCTAGGCTCGGGCCGCATCCTCATCGTTCGTAATGTGCTCAGAAGCAGGGTTTTCCCTTATACGTGCTCAACTTTTTCCCCATTGAGGGGTCTGTTATTTTGTCTATAATCAAATGGTAGGAATGAACGGTCGGTACGCTCGAACCTGCCTGCTGCGTTTTCCTGGTCACCGGCATACGACACGGCGATGTTCCCTTCATCAGAAACAAACTGCATCCACCAGGAAAGAGAATAAAGAATAGTGACTCACGTTTACTCACAGCAGGCAATGCCTGCTGTGTTTTGTCCAACCCAGAAAAGGTATGCCGAACTGGTGGCAGGTGCGCTTCGCGAGAAGCGTCATGAATCTGACAATAGAAGGATAGGAGGCACGAAATGTCAAAGTTGGAGCTTCGCGAAGGGGTAGGTGTGTATACACCCGGTGATGAGCAGGTCGGTACGGTGACTGGATTTGTGCTGGATCCGTCGACCAACGAAGTAACCCATATCGTCGTCCAGAAGGGCTGGTTGTTCCCGGAGGACAAAGTCCTGTCTTTCGATATGATCGCCTCAGCCGATGAGGACAAAGTTGTCCTGAAGGGAAATCTTGGGGACATTGATGAATTGCCTGCGTTTGAAAATACTCACTTTATCACTCCGCGTGATGCTGATATCACACGGCAGGGAGGCTCGGAGCCAGCAGAAGAAAGGCGTCGCGCCGACATCATTCAGGAAGAAGCCTCGGAGGGCAGGAGTGCTGCGCTCTCAGTTGCACCGGCTTATTACTGGTATCCGCCGCACGGGTATGTCGGTTACCCGGTGGGCTATTATGGCTTACCGCCCATGGAAACCGTCAGGAATATCCCGGCGGATACGATTCCGGTGAAGGAGGGGACAGACATCATGAGTTCCGATGGGAAGCATGTGGGCGACGTGGAGCGGCTGCTGATTGACGCTGATTCCAACAAGCTAACCCATTTCGTGATCTCGCAGGGTGTATTCTTTAAGGACCGCAAGCTTGTCCCGGCGCACTGGGTTCGCTCGATGGACGAAGATAAAGTTCACCTCTCTGTGAACTCCGAGCTGCTCGAGCAGCTCCCGTCTTACGAGGCGTAGAGGTTTTCAGGCTGTAGAAGACATCTGAGTGATGGAGCATTCCATCCCGGTTGCTCGAAGAGCGTGAGTGGATGGAGGAATTGACAACGGTCATGCAGCCAATCTATGAAAGGATAGCGCGCCCTGTGGCGCGGAAAGGAGCCTAGAATGGAACACCCGGTTTTTGACGATAGCAGAAGTCAGACGGTCCTTGACCAGGTACATGAGGATATGCGTGTCTGTGATAGCGCAGGGAACGAAATTGGCACAGTGCGTCAGGTATTCCTGGGCGCAACCGCTGATACGCCGAATACACCAGGGGCAGGCCCGGCTACAGCCTCCACACCCGGGTTGCGCGATGAAACGCTGGTGGATCAGATCGCCGAGATCTTCTCAGATGATCCGTTACCGGAAGTGCTGCGCGACCGATTGTTAAGAGAGGGATTCATCCGGATTGACACCCACGGCCTGTTTGCTTCCGATCGTTTTGCCCTGCCGGATCAAATCGAATCGGTCTCAGATGATTGTGTCCGGCTGCGTCTGGCGAAGGACGAGCTGATCAAACACTAGACAAACGGCTCAACCCCCTGCTTGGGTGGAAAGGCTTTGGATGACGTGCGTGTTTCGCGCCGCGCAGCGCAGAACACGCGCGTCGGTTTGTGCCAAAAGGACGTATCGACTCAAATGACAAGATTTCCTGATTCGCAGGAAAGGAGATGGAAGTGAAGTTTTATAAAAAGATTGCGCCTCTGGCGATGAGCTTGCTGGCTCTGATTCTTGCGGCTTGTTCTTCTCAGCAGCCCGGCGTGCCGGTCACGGCCGAAACGCCAATTGCCAGTACACCGGCTGCCTCCCCGGAACTACCGGCAGAAGCAGTGCTGAATGCCCAGGAGTGGCTGGCGACACAACTCAGTGTGAGCACTGCGGATATACAGATTATCGAAGCCGAACAGGCAGAATGGACAGATTCCTGCCTGGGCCTGGGACGCCCGAATGAAAGCTGTCTTCAGGCGATCACGCCGGGATGGAGAGTTGTCCTGGAAGTAAACGGGCAGCGCTACGAGGTGCGGACCGATCGGTCTGGCTCGACGATTCGCGTCGCCTCGCCGGAGGGCCTTCCAGGCTTCGAGACGGGGCTCGAGAATACCCAGTGGAATCTTGTCTCTTTTGGTACGCCGGGCGCGGAAGAGCCGCTTATTGAAGACTCCACAATTACCCTCATGCTGGCTGGAGGACAGGCAGGTGGTTCGGGCGGCTGTAATTCCTATGGTGGTACGTATCAAGTGGAAGGAAACACGATTACTTTCGGTGAGATGACCAGAACGTTGCGAGCCTGCGCGGATGAAAGAATCACAGAACAAGAAGATCTCTATTTAGCGGCGCTTGGCTCTGCCAGCCAGTATCAAATCGAGGGAGATCAGCTCCTGATCGCATACGATAACGGGAATGGTTTGCTGATCTTCGAGAGTGTGGTGCCTGGCGGTCCGGCTGAAACGATCCCAACCCAGGAAACTCCTGGAAGTTGACAACCTTGTCAAATCGGTTCTCATTGCGAACCAAACAACATCTACAGGGTTAAGAGATTAAGAAAGGAGGTTTTTTCTCTCACGGTTTTTGAGCAGCATAACTGCCTTCGTAAGCCACACAACAACCTGGAGGCTTCCAGAAGGCACTGGTGCCCACAAAAAAGATGACCCGGCGCTCGAAGAGTGCCGGGTATTAACCATAAGGACCGCCGAAATATGTAGATCTGGAGAAGAACATGGATAGAACCGATACACAAACTAAAAAAAGCCGATTCTCCGAACTCCCCTATCCCAAACTCTGGTGGCTGGTTACGACGGCTATTGCGGCGGCATTGGTCCTCGGGTTGGGTACGCTCGAGCTCATCCGTCTGGTTGCCCTGCCTCTGGCGGTGTTGATTTTTGCGCTCACTCTCGCAGCGGCTCTGGAGCCAGTCGTGTCCTGGCTGGAGCGCAGGATGCCACGTTTGCCCGCTATGTTGTTGACCTATTTTGCACTTCTCATTTTACTGGCCGGTCTCGTTCTGGCTGTCATCCCATCCCTGATCGCCCAGGTCCAGGACTTTAGCAGCGTCCTGCCAATGTTGTCGGAACGCGCCCGTGGGCTTCTCAATCGCCTGGGTGGCTTTGGGGATGCTTTGACGAATGCAGTTTCCTCCCAGGCAAGTGGCATGGGCTCTGCTCTGTTAAGAGTGCCGTTGAATATCGCATCGGCGTTTTCACTTTTTGTGCTGATCCTGTTTGTCTCTTTTTATATACTATCTGAAGCCTCCCAGATGCAAAGATTCACGCTGTCTCTATTCCCTGAAGAACGCCGACCTGCTATGCAAGAATTACTTACTTCGATGGGACAGGCGATGGGTGGCTATCTACGCGGCGTGGTGATTAACGGGGTGATTGTGGGGCTCGTGACGTTCTTCGGGCTGTTGATCATTGGCGTCGATTTTGCTCTGGTCTTCGGCGCGCTGGCGGGTCTTCTGGAACTGGTTCCGATTGCAGGACCGATTATCGCAACTCTTATCATTGTAGGGCTGACCTTCCTCGAATCGCCTGGACTGGGGTTAACCGTATTGATCTTTATGGTCGTGCTCCAGCAGATTGAAAACAACATTCTGGTACCGTATATTATGCGGAGCCAGACCGAGATCTCGCCTCTCTTGTCGCTCATGGCAATCTTTGTTGGAGGCGTGATCGGCGGGCTGTTCGGCGCATTGATTGCGATCCCGGTTGCGGCAGCGCTGCGTGTGTTGGTGCGCGAGGTGCTCGCACCGGCCATCCGCAGGCAGACGGGGGTAGAGGGAGACGAAAGGGAAGCTGAGTAAGATGCAGATGGAGCGTGTTTTCTCCCGAAACGCCCTGGAACGCACGGGCAGAGTGCTGGTTCACACCGTCAAACATTTCATTAAGGACAATGGACCGCAATGGGCAGCTGCTA
Source organism: Anaerolineales bacterium (assembly GCA_035463495.1). Taxonomy (GTDB): domain Bacteria; phylum Chloroflexota; class Anaerolineae; order Anaerolineales; family Villigracilaceae; genus Defluviilinea. The sequence goes on from DATHTH010000107.1 coordinate 14,901, forward strand.
TTGCTTACTATAGTCTGTTATCAATATTTCCATTACTACTGGCGGGCATCGCCATCGCGGCATACTTCGTGGATCAGCAGTGGGCGATCGAGCAAGGCTCGCAGTTGATCCGGGGACTGGTGCCGAGCGGGACGCAGTTTATCCGTGAGGTTATCGAAAACGTCATGGAAACGCGCGGACAGGTGGGAGTATTGTCGATCCT
>DATHTH010000108.1:0-6973 GCA_035463495.1 Anaerolineales bacterium
GAAGTCTGGCGCTCTGCCAACGGCGTGGACTGGACACAGGTCAACATAGACGGCTTCGGAGAAGCTGCCATCACGGGCACATTGTGGTCCAATGCAAGCGTTGTCTTCCAGGGAAATCTGCTGATCGGTACGGGCGGGCCGTTTGGCGGCTTCATCTGGCAATTGCAAAGATAACGGTAGAGCCAGCCCGCTTCGTCGAACGATCGGCGGGAATCAGATAAGAGCAGGAAATACTCGAAACGAAAGAGATCCTGCCCCTCCTCCGGGGGCAGGATCTATCCCTTTAAAAGGGCGGAACCGGCGGGTGTTTGCCCGCCTGCGCGTGTGTGCCTGACAGAATACTTACCCGATATCCGCCTGCGCCTGTGCTATGCAGCTCTCGGAGGTCTGTAATGAGGAGGGTACATATCATTAGCAGGGAGACACTCGACGGTGATGAAGCAAAGTGGACAGCAAGAAGATGAGTTTGCCAAAGCCAGGCAACCCGGTCTTATAATGAACGGATCACCTCGCTAAAAGCGAGGTGATCCGTTTCACTCATCATGTCATTGAACTACTTGCAAAACAATCTTGCCACGTGTATGCCTGCCTTCAATCATTCGATGTGCTTTCTGAATATCCTCCAGGGGCAGTACGGCGGAAACGTGGGGCTTGAGCTGCCCATTCTCTGTCATTCTGGAAGCCTCGGTCAAAACCTTGCGGATTGGCGGCGCCGTACCGATCATCCTCTGACGGACGCCGTGAGCCAGTGCGGTCTCCTGTGAAGGCGGCTGGACCGTAGAGAGCAGAATGCCACCCGGCTTCAGAACCTGCCAGGAGCGCTGCTGGGTCTCCCCTCCCAGAAGATCGAGGACAACATCCACATCCTTCACAACATCTTCGAAGGGAGTCGTGGAATAATCGATCGCCTGGTCCACGCCGAGCTCCTCCAGAAAAGGCATATTCACCGATGCCGTGCCGATCACTCTGGCTCCACGCCATTTCGCAAGCTGGACCGCCACATGACCCACTCCCCCGGCTGCGGCATGGATAAGAACCGTTTGTCCTTCGTCAAGATCGGCAAACTCGATCAGCCCCTGCCAGGCTGTCAGTGTGACATGCGGGAGTGCCGCGGCTTGAATATGATCCAGGGATGGCGGTTTGGGGACGACATCCGCGGCAATCGCCAGGACGTATTCGGCATGCGCCCCATCCCGGTAGACACCCGCCCGGGTGTACACCACATCACCGGCAGAAACATCCGCGACCCCGTCTCCCACCTCCTCGATCACGCCGGAGACGTCGGTCCCCAGGATCAAGGGAAACGTGTAATTAAAATACTGTCCCATGTAGCCCGCCCGAACGGCGCAATCAAACGGATTCATGGTGGTTGCATGAACACGGATAAGGACTTCACCAGCGCCAGGGGTCGGACGGGGCGCCTCCTCATAGTGGAGGACATCCACTCCCCCGTAGTCATGAATATGGACGGCTTTCATCGATTACGTTTCCCTTTCTAAGATTTGATAACAACGTCGATCGGCATGCGAACTACAACCCGGCACCGATTAGAAAGTTGCATCATCTTATCCAGATAACGAAACGAGCCTGGCAATCTTGAGCAGGCTGGAAGCTCGCCGCTCCCTGGCGTCCTGTGTGACCGTCAGCATACTATAATCAACATACTCTTAATCATCTCTTACCTATAAAGGACTGCCGATGAAACCCCTCTCACTGGATGCCGTGCGCGGTCTGATGATCGCCGCCCAGGGCTTGCACGATCGTCCACAACCGCGCCTCACCAAGAAAGCCGTCCGTTCGATCATCCGCCAGATGCACCTTTTACAGATCGACAGCATCAGCGTCATCGCCCGCAGTCCATATCTCGTGTTGTGGAGCCGCCTCGGTGACTATAACCCGCGCTGGCTGGACGAGCTGCTGGCGGAAGGCGCGTTATTCGAATACTGGTCTCACGCGGCTTGCTTCCTGCCGATCGAAGAGTATGCACTCTATCGTCACCTCTACGACAGCTGGCTGGGAGGGCGCGCCCACCAATGGCTGCAGGAACATGCGCATGTTGCCAAACGGGTGCTGGACCACGTCCGGACACACGGGGAAGCGCGCTCGTCGGATTTTGAGCGCACCGATGGACAGAAGGCGAACTGGTGGAACTGGAAGGACGAGAAGATCGCGCTGGAATATCTGTTCTATGCCGGTGAGCTGATGGTCCGCAAGCGTCACAACTTCCAGCGGGTGTATGACCTGCGCGAGCGGGTTCTTGCCAACGTCGAGGAGCTGCCCAGTGTCTCCCCCGCCGAGGCGCATGAACAATTCGTCCTTAACACCATTCAGGCGCTGGGCGTGACGAAGGCAGAATGGATCGCGGATTATTTCCGCCTGAGCAAGACCGATACCAGAGCCGCCCTCAAACGACTGGCGCAGCAGGACCGCCTGATGACGGTCGAGGTCGAAGGCTGGACTTCGCCTGGCTACATCCATCCTGCTAATCGCAAACAGGTCGAATCTGCTGCGAAAGGCAAAGTCCCGCGCTCGAAAACGACCTTTCTCTCGCCATTCGACCCGCTCGTCTGGGACCGTAAGCGCGCCCTGGACCTGTTCAACTTCGACTACAAAATCGAGGTCTATACGCCCGCGCCGAAGCGCAAATATGGCTACTTCACCCTGCCGATCCTGTACAATAATGCACTGATCGGTCGCATCGATCCCAAAGCCCACCGCAAGGAGGGTGTTTTTGAGGTCAAGGCGCTCCATCTCGAGCCGGGTGTGAAGGTGGACGATGCCCTGGTTACCGAGGTCAAATCCGCGTTGCGAGCCTGCGCGGCATGGCACAAGACGCCGCAGGTCGTCGTCCGGCATGCGTCCAAACCAGGTCTCGCCAGGCGGCTGTCGGACTGATGTTAAGTCATCCAACAGACAGAAAAAGAGATAAGGACAATGGGTAAGAGAAACTATCTTATCGAGGGAGTCTCGGGCACAGGCAAAACCTCGGTATGTCACGAGCTGCGCCGACGCGGGTACGCAGCCCTGAATAGCGATCGGGACTTGCGCCAGCAGACAGACCCAGCGACCGGCGAGCGGCTCATCACATTTTCATCCCCCGAAATGAGACATGCAGGTAATCTCTGGGATGTCGAAAAAGTAAGGAGGTTGGCAGCCAATCAGGACGACGAAGTCACTTTCTTCTGTGGCGGTTCTCGAAATTTCAACGAGTTCATCGACGTTTTTGATCAAGTCTTCATCTTAGACGTTGATGTAGACACGCTCAACGAACGGCTCGACAACCGTCCTGATGATGACTGGGGCAAGAGCAGGAGCGAGCGAGAGCTCATCCTGCGTTTACACGCCACGAAAGAAGACCTACCCAAAAATGGCATCGTCATCGATGCAGCACAGCCGCTGGTCAGCGTCGTGGACGAAATCCTGAGCCATGTCCGCGCGTAGGGAGCCTTGTGCAACTTATAGGCGCCTGACCAGGCGTCCCGCGCGATCACCGGGATACGTATGCAATGGATCGGGCGTTGCGCAAAGAGTTTCATCGGATAACTGGACTGGCAAATAGCATTGGATCTATTTGAAGGGAGCAAGGTCATGGAATACGCTCGATTAGGCGCAACAGGGATGAAGGTCTCACGCATCTGCCTCGGCTGTATGGGGTTCGGCGATGCGAGGCGCTGGATTCACCAATGGGTGCTGAACGAAGAAAACAGCCGTCCGATTATCAAAAAGGCTCTTGAGCTGGGGATCAACTTCTTCGATACCGCCAATGTCTACTCGATCGGGGCGAGTGAAGAGATCCTCGGACGCGCCTTGAAGGACTTTGCCAGACGAGAGGAAGTGGTCATTGCCACCAAAGTCCATGGCAAGATGTTCGAGGGACCGAATGGCTCAGGGTTATCACGCAAAGCGATCATGAGTGAGATCGATAACAGCTTGAAGCGCCTCGAAACCGATTATGTAGATCTGTATCAAATCCATCGCTGGGATTATGAAACTCCCATCGAAGAAACGCTGGAAGCGTTGAACGATATCGTTCGTGCAGGCAAAGCTCGTTACATTGGTGCATCTGCCATGTGGGCATGGCAGTTTCAAAAGGCCTTACATGTAGCTGAGAAACATGGTTGGACTCGTTTTGTTTCTATGCAGAACCATCTCAATCTCATGTACCGGGAAGAAGAGCGCGAAATGCTGCCGCTGTGTCGCGAGGAGAAGATTGGGGTGATTCCCTATAGCCCGCTTGCATCGGGCAGATTGACGCGTGATTGGTCTTCCGAGACGACGCTTCGTTCTGAGACCGATCAAATTGCAAAAGGCAAGTATGATTCAACCTCCGAAACAGACCAACAGGTTGTCGAGCGGGTTGCAGAACTCGCAGAGAAACATGGCGTCCCACGAACTCATATCGCCCTCGCCTGGTTATTACAAAAAGAGCCGGTGACCGCGCCCATCATTGGGGCGACAAAGATTTCGCATCTGGAAGAAGCGATTGGGGCGCTGTCGGTTAAGCTGACCCGGGAAGAAGTTGAATATCTCGAAGAACCCTATGTACCGCATAGAATTATTGGTCATCAATAAGGAAAGCTCATTTGACAAACAAATACCTTCCCATCGATCAGATCGTGGCTATTCTGAAAGAAACCCCGCCGCGCCTGGCGAAGCTTACTTCCGGTCTTGCGCCAGCTCACTTACAGACCGCTCCCGGCGCAGGGGAGTGGTCTGCCAGCGAAGTGCTTGCCCACCTGCGCGCCTGTGATGACGTCTGGGGCAGCTACTATATTATGACCATCCTCGCCGAGGATAATCCGACGATCAAAGCCAGAAACCCGCGTACCTGGATCAAGGATACCGACTATCTCCAGCAGGATTTTCAGTCCTCGCTGCGTGCCTTTGCAAAGCAGCGTAAGAAGCTCCTCGCAGTCCTGGAAACGTTGTCAGCAGAGGACTGGGCACGCACGAATACGCTCGTCGGGGCGGGAAAGCCCCTCCAACAAACACTTTTATCCCATGCAGATGGACTGGCTCGCCATGAACGTGCGCACCTCAAGCAGATCGAGCGCACTCTCCACGCGCTGCAAAATCAGTCGTAGGCAGGCATCGATGGCCCATCTGCGATTGTCCTTTCACAGGGTCCTTGCGCATTGTGATATAACACGGTATTTTGGGCGTCGTTTAGCAGCTTTGAACCAGGCAACCGGATAGTCATTTAGAAGTTGAAGGAACTCAATCATGAGAAAACTCACGGTGCTCGAACATATCTCCCTCGATGGTGTCATCCAGGCGCCGGGCGGGCCGGACGAAGATCCCAGCGGCGGCTTTGACTATGGCGGCTGGATCGCGCCCTACTCCGACGAGGTCCTCGGCACGGCGCTGAGAAGGCAGATGAACCTGCCGTTCGACCTGTTGTTAGGGCGCAAGACCTTTGAGATCTGGGCGCAATACTGGCCGTACCACGCGGACGCATGGCCGGGCGTGGACACGGCGACCAAGTACATCGCCTCGAATACCCTCACGTCCCACGAGTGGCAACCGTCCGTGTTTTTAAGCGGAGATATCCGGGAAAAGGTCGCCGAGATCACGGGACAGCCGGGGCCGGATCTGAACGTCTGGGGGAGTGGGGATCTCATCCAGACGCTCATGAGGCATGACCTGGTCGACGCGTTCTGGCTGATGGTCTACCCGGTGACGCTGGGGGCTGGAAAGCGCCTGTTTGCCGGTGGCACGATCCCGGCGGCGTTCAGGGTGACGGAAAGCACAGTCACACCGACTGGCGTCATGGTCGTGAAGTATGAGCGTGCCGGCGGGATCACGACCGGAAGTTCATGAGCATTGCAAAACAATAAGTTTTGAGGAGCTTTTACCAATGAAAAATGATTCTAATCATCGGATTTTTGGAATGAAATTCGCAAATGTATACCCACTCTACATCCAAAAAGCAGAACGCAAACAGCGGACAAAAGAAGAAGTCGACCAGATCATCTGCTGGCTGACCGGCTATTCCCGGGCAGGGTTGCAGCAGCAGATCGAACAGGGAAATAGTTTCGAAACCTTTTTTGCCCAGGCGCCCGCCATGAACCCAAATCGGTCGCTGATCAAAGGCGTAATATGTGGTGTTCGCGTGGAAGAGATCGAACATCCGCTGATGCAGAACATACGCTATCTGGACAAGCTGATCGACCAGCTCGCCAAAGGAAAACCAATGGAGAAGATCCTGCCTTTATCCCCCGCCTGAGTCTCTTTCTTAACGAGACCTCCGAGGTCTCTGCCGGGCTGCATGGGGTGCTGTACGGGGCACTCTCCTGGCTGCCACTGCACCCATGCTCTACAGACCTCGGAGGTCTGGTCCGCTGAAAGCGGTACTCGAGTCCGCCCTCGCCTGCTCGGTTATGTAGTTGAAACGTTTTCTAAGACGCGCATCAATAACCTGTCAGATGCTTGCATGTATTGATTGACGTAAGACGGAGTCATGGTCTCGCTTGGGAATATAGCAATCGCCTTGTGATTGAAAAACGCGCCGGAAGCCGATTCTATGTCCATTGAGAACAATAGCGGCACGATCCGTCGTGCATAGGTATCCGCACTCATCGTAAGGAGACCGATGATCCCTTCTGTGATCCGGTGACGACGGCTGTCCTGACCCCCTGACATGTTGCTTCGAATATTGCTCTTGATCAGACCCGGATTCAACCCATAAACGTTAATGTCTGGATATTGACCAGCGCCATACAGCACCAGGGCTTCGTTCCCCGCAACGGTGTTCATGTGCGCCGGCATAGGCGAGAACGTCTTCTCGGAGTTCAGGTCCTCGATACTTCCCTGCGCGTTTGACCCGGGCATTCCCATGACAAAAACCCTTGGCTTGCCTGCGGGATCCGTGCGGTCCTTACCAAGACGCATGCCAATCTCGCGGAGCATCACCAGGCGACTCAGGTAGCTTACAGCCAGGTCCCGCTCGATTCCCTCCGAAGTCTCTACACGT
>DATHTH010000109.1:0-5104 GCA_035463495.1 Anaerolineales bacterium
TTTCTGGCTCGGATCTGGCCGTTCTATGAGCTGACCTTCTCGAACTTGGTCATCGCACGCCCTGCGCGCTCCGTCCCCGGGCAATCCTCCGAGCCCGTCGTTTCGGTGATCGTCCCGGCACGCAATGAAGCGGGCAACATCAAAGCTATTTTCGAGCGGACTCCCCGGATGGGGAGCGAGACCGAGTTAGTCTTTGTGGAAGGGCATTCGAAAGACGACACCTATGCCGCCATCGAGCGGGAGTGCGCCTCGCATCCTGACGTTCCCAGCCAGTTGTTCCGCCAGACAGGCATTGGCAAAGCCGATGCGGTGCGATTGGGCTTTGACAAAGCCCGCGGCAATGTGTTGATGATCCTGGATGCCGACCTAACGGTGCCGCCTGAGGACCTGCCACGCTTTTACGAGGCGCTGGTTTCTGGCAAAGGTGAGTTTATCAACGGTGTGCGGCTGGTCTATCCGATGGAAAAGGAAGCCATGCGGACTCTCAATTTTCTCGGCAACAAATTTTTCAGCCTGGCATTCTCCTGGCTGCTCGGGCAGCCCATCAAGGATACGTTGTGCGGCACAAAAGTCCTGTGGAAAACGGACTACGAACAGATTGCCGCCAACCGCACCTATTTTGGCGATTTCGACCCGTTTGGGGATTATGACCTCATTTTTGGCGCTGCCAAGCTCAACCGTAAAATCATCGACCTGCCCATCCGGTACCGGGAGCGAACCTACGGCTCCACCAACATCTCGCGCTGGAAGCATGGTCTGCTGTTGCTGCGCATGGTCATGTTCGCTGCCCGGCGCATCAAATTTGTGTAGCAGGGACCGACTCGCGCATGGCTGCTAAAAAAGTTGGTCGGGGATTGATCAGCGCAGGGATCGGGGGGATCGTGCTAGCGTTGATCGCGACTCTCTTGTTCAATGAAAGAGAGAACATTCGGCCCATTCAGATCCTCTGCATTGAAGTGGCGCTCCTCGCGATCATAGGGGGAGTTTTCCTGGTACGGAGGGAGGTAGACAGCCGCAGCCAGACCCGCGATATTCTCAACCCGATAATGAATTTGCCGGTAGTTGTCTGGGCATTAATGGGTTTCCTGATTGTATACGTTCTGCTATTCATCTTTCCGATCTTTCTGAGTCCTGATCTGACGATGATCTATCTGGCAGGCTACATCCCGAACCTCAACCCGGTCGGCAACGACCTGACCGTGATGGTGGAGCTGATTCAAGGCTGGGTCGCAGGAGATCAGTCGCCTTATACCATCCAGTTCTATCCCCCGCTGACATACGTACTTTTTGCTCCCCTGCTGCTTCTCGAAGATCCTCTCGCACTTTTCAGATTTTTCACCCTGTTTACGTTTGTTAGCTATTGTCTTCTGACTCTCGCGCTGCCGCTGCGAATGATCGACAGGAAGCATCTTTCTCTTGCATTGTTGATTTTTGTGACAGGGTTGCTTTCCTATGGATTCCAGTTCGAATTGGAACGCGGACAGTACAATGTCTTTACCTTTCTTCTGTGCCTGACGTCCATTTACATTTTTCATTATCACCCCCGGTACCGGCTGCTGGCATACCTTCTATTTTCTATCTCCGTTCAGTTGAAGCTTTATCCGGCGATCTTTATTGTCATGTTCGTCGATGATTGGAGGGATTGGAAGAGGGTCGTCATCCGGTTTGCAGCGCTTGGTTTGTTCAATCTGTTGCTATTCTTTGTGATGGGATATCAGACCTTCTGGGATTTTCTCCGCTCGGTGAGCGCTCAGGTGGTCAGCCCCAGCTGGATCGGCGTCTGGAACCATTCGATCTCCTCGTTTGTCAGCGTCTTCAAACAGGATGGCTTTGGATTGATGCATCAGGAAAGCCTGAGGGTGGTGAGACAGAATTCAGCCTGGGTCGAAGGTTCGCTGCTCCTTGCGTTCGCGATCCTCTTTCTTTGTGCGTTGCTCTTTTCTCATCTCAGAAGAAAAACCGGACTGGACCCGTATCTTTTGTTGGCTTGCACGATCGGAGCGCTGATCCTTCCGATCAGCTATGATTACACCCTCTCCATCCTTGCGGCGCCGATGCTGCTGTTCCTGAGCGCGATTCCGGAACCAGACCGGCCCAGCCTGAAGCTTATTTGCATCCTCCTCACCCTGGGGATCTCGGTTGTCTATTTTACGATCCTGACGCCTTACAACTACAGGCCCTATTTCTTGCACAATAGTTTTCCTCTGTTGTTTCTTCTCTTAATCCTGGCAACTATGATGAATGGTCTGCAATATAAGTTGGAAAAGCTGCAGCCGGTTGATGTGCAAGACGCGCATTGAAGCATGCAAACGACCGTAAGAATATCGTTTCTCCTGACCATCGGCATCTTAATCCTGGGATTGGGCGTCTTCGCCAGCCAGTGGGGATTAGATCCCAACCCGGGCCTCGGACGAGGACGAATCAGCCTGCTCACCCTGGGCCTCATCATGATATCGGCACCCTGGGTAATTGCCAGACGCACGCAAACTACTCGCAGCGATTTATTTGCGGTGCCTGCGCTGCTGCTTGTGATCGGCATTTATTTTTGGTTTGTCACACTCAGCCGGGACTTCACATCCAGCTATTATTCCCTGTTAGCCACATCGTTCCGAAACGGGGAGCTTTCCCTGCCGCTCAACCCGGACCCTGAGCTGCTGGCGCTGCCCAATCCGTACGATCCTGCTGCTCGCCAGGGGATTCGAGTGCCGGTGGACCTATCTCTCTACAATGGAAAGTTTTACCTGTACTGGGGACCGGCCCCATCGGCGCTGCTCGCCGTCGTCCAGCCCTTTCTACCGGGGCGTATTGGCGAGTTTGTTCTGCTATTCCTCTTCATGTGTGGAATCTTTCTTGCACAATACCTGTTGATCATGTACCTCTGGGATCGCTTTTTCTCCCACATCCCCCGGTGGATCGTGATCCTCTCTGTCTTTCTGGCGGGCCTCGCCAACCCGGCTTTGTGGATGCTAAGCCAGCCCAAGATTTATGAGACAGCCATTGCCGGGGCTCAATTCTTTTTCTTCGCAGGACTGGTGTCCGCCATTCTTGCGCTCGACCGGCAGTCCCCCTCCCGGTGGGGATTGGCGCTCGCCGGGTCCGTGTGGGCTCTGGCGGTGAGCACCAGATCGGTCGCCCTCTTCCCGGTGGTTTTTATGACCGGCATGGTCACATACCGGCTCTTCAACACCTATCGTTCCTCTCTCCTTCGCTTTGCCGGAGAGCTGCTTCCGCTCGGGATCCCGCTTCTGCTGGGGGCGCTGGGATTCGCCTGGTACAACTGGGCACGTTTTGGCTCGTTTCTCGAGACCGGTTTTACATACCAGCTCGCCGCCCCCTACCTGCAACAGCATATGCATGAATTGTTCTTGCTATCTTATATTGTTCAGAATCTGTATAACTATATGCTCAACCCGTTCACGGTACATCCATCCTTTCCCTTTTTATCTGCGATCCGGGGGCAGCTGGAGGCGGTGTCGCCGTGGCCGGCATTGCCTGATTTCTACACCGCCCAAGCCATTACAGGCTTTCTGATTGCCGTGCCGTTCCTGATCTTCGCCCTTCTGCCTGTCACGCTCTTTGCAAAGCAGCTGCGTGGATCCACGCCGACCGAGCGCGGCACCGCACTTTCCTTCGGCTGGATCATGACCAGCCTGCTGGGATCCTTCCTGCTGCCTTTTCTTTCCCTCCTGGCTTTCTTCTGGGCTGCCATGCGCTACGCGGAAGATTTTATGCCCGCTCTCCTATTGTTGAGTATCGTTGGCTTCTGGCAGGGATATGAGTACCTTTCGCGGGTGCCCGGGCGGGGTAAAATATACGCCACGCTCGGAGTGACACTGGCAATCGTATCCGTGCTCAGCGCCGTGCTCCTGGCGCTGTCTATCTTATATGCCAATGGTCTGCTCGGCAACTGACCGCGTAGCCAAAAAGGTTCTGAATGGGAATCGATTTACATCAGGAATTAATCCAGAAAAACATCGAGTACTGGAATCGAAAGCCGCTGCTTCAGATCCTGTATGGCGATTTCTACCGGCTGATCGCTCAAAAACTGAGCAATCTGCCGGAGGGCAAAGTGGTGGAGCTGGGCTCCGGGCTGGGGAATATCAAGGAGTTCATTCCCCACTGTTTGCGCACCGATCTCTTTCCCAACCCCTGGATCGACCAGGTCGAGAACGCCTACCGTCTATCGTTTGCAGATGGTTCTGTTTCTGACCTCATCATGACAGACGTGTTCCACCACCTGAAATATCCGGGCACGGCGCTGCACGAGTTTCATCGTGTGCTTCGCCGGGGCGGGCGGGTGATCATGCTCGAGCCGGCTGTCAGTCTGCTGGGATTGCTCGTCTACGGGGCTATGCACAGCGAGCCGATTGCCCTCACTCGGAAAATCGAGTGGCTGGCGCCAGAAGGCTGGTCAGCCGCCGACGTAGATTATTACGCGGCCCAGGGAAATGCAAGCCGAGTCTTTGTAGGGAAGAACTATCGCTCCAGGCTGGGGCAATGGAGCCGGGTTGAAACCACGCGTCTATCGGCGCTGGCATACGCGGCATCCGGGGGGTTTTCAGGCCCGCAGCTCTATCCGAGATCTGTTCTCATGCTGATCAAGGGCGTAGAAAAAGTGCTTGACCTCTTCCCCTCTTTATTCGCCACCCGCCTATTAATTATTCTCGAAAAATAAGGTGAGGGTCACTTTGAAAGTGACCCTCACCTTATTTCAGATAAACATTAATGATCAAGGACATTGCCGCGCGCCATCCTGCGGCACATACAACGCAATCTCATCGGCAGGGAACGAGGTCTCCTCGCGGTAATTGCAGAGGATATGTTTCATCACGCGTCTGACCCAGGCATTGTTCTCCTCGGAAAAACCCCTGTTCCTCGATAACAGGTTGTACTTTAACGGATCGACAACAATCAGGTCAAAACGCTGAGTTTCCATATCGTGGATGAACCGGGAGAGATAAGGCTGGTTGTTCGACATGGCCATTTCCATGAGGTCCTCCCTCTCATACTCCGGGACCAGATTCACATTTTGCACCATCCCCATGGAAATCAGATGCCTCTGCGTGATAAAGAGAATCTCACCGCCCTGCGCGTTGACCTCATC
>DATHTH010000110.1:0-3545 GCA_035463495.1 Anaerolineales bacterium
AGCTGCACCACTTCATCTCCGAGGCGGTGTCCTCTATTGGTCACCTCCACGGATAATGTTGTTGTCTCATCAGCAGCAATTGTCTCCGCGCTTAAGCGCAGATCGCTGTACGTAAAGGTGGTGTAGCTCAAGCCGTGCCCGAACGGAAAGAGGGGCTCTGCATCTGAGAACAGGTAGCCGCGCCGCGCGGAAGGCTTATGATAATAGTAGGCAGGTATTTGCCCGACCGAGCGGGGAAAGGTAATCGGCAGCTTGCCGCCCGGGTTCACATCCCCGAACAGCGCATCCGCTGCTGCCGCACCGCCTTCCTGGCCGAGATACCAGCCTTCCAGGATCGCCGGAATATGCTGCGCGGCAAAATGGATGCTTGCCGGGCGACCGTGGATGAGAAGCAGGATGACAGGTTTTCCGGTGGCATGGATGGCTCGCAGCAGGTCTTCCTGCCTCCCGGGCAGGTCCAGGCTGTCGCGATCCCCGAGATGAGTTGTGGACCAGCCCTCGCGGCAGGTCTGTTCATTGTCGCCGAGCACCAGCAGCACGACCTCTGCCCGTTGAGCAACATCGATTGCCTCGGCGATGAGCCTGGCATCGTGTTCCGGGTCGGGCAGGAGTACTTCATCGTCGAACCACATCTGCCCGGCATCGTTCGTCGATTGGGTGATGCCGCAGCCTTCGGAATATAGGATCTCGACCGTCTCACCCACTTTCTGACGAATGCCTTCCAGCACCGAAATACCCCGCCCGGGATGACCACTATACCCACCCAGCCGCAGCGAGGCGGCGTTGGGGCCGATGACTGCCAGCGAGCGAAGCTTCGCCTTGTCCAGTGGCAACAGCCCATCGTCATTCTTAAGCAGCACGATGGATTTCTGCGCGGCTTCGAGCGCCAGCGACCGGTGATCGGCGCAATTCGTTACCGAAACGGCCTGACCTTCGTCCACGAATGGGTTCTCGAACAAGCCAAGCTGGAACTTGACCCGCAGGACTTTCGCCACGGCAGCATCCAGGAGGGCTTCCGGTATTCTTCCGTCCGCTACCGCCTGCTCGAGGTGACGGAAGCAGCGTCCCAGCTCCACGTCCACCCCCGATGTAAACGATTTTTCGGCAGCATCGGCGGCATCGGCAGCGACGAAATGCAGTCGATACAGATCGTCCACGCCCCAGCCATCCGAGATCACGAAGCCCTCAAAGCCCCATTCCTCTCGCAGTAGATCTTTCAAGAGCCATGGGTTGATGTGAGAGGGCACCCCATTGATCTCGTTGTAGGAAGCCATCACTGCGCCGACTCTTCCCTCTCGCACAGCCGCTTCAAAGGGGGCAAAGAACTCCTCGCGTAAGACTCGCTCTGCGTAATTTGCAGGACCGCAGTTTGTCCCGGCTTCGGGCTGTCCATGTGCCGCGAAGTGTTTGGCAGTCGCCACGACGTGCTGCGAATCCCCTGTGAAGCTTTCCCCTTGCAAGCCGCGTATTGCGGCAACCCCAAGCCGCGAGACAAGATAGGGATCCTCGCCATAGGTCTCTTCTGTGCGGCCCCAGCGCGGGTCACGCGCCAGATCCAGAACCGGTGAGAGGACATAATGCGCGCCGCGGATGCGCATCTCGCGTGCCACCGCGTTAAAGACGCGCTCGTGCAGCTCCGGGTCCCAGGCGCTTGCCAGTCCGATTGCCTGCGGGAAGCTGGTCGCCTCGTGCGCCATGTAGCCATGCAGACCTTCACCGATCCCCAGGGCCGGGATGCCGAGGCGGGTCTCCTCACGCAAGAACTTTTGCATTGCATTCAGATAGCCAACTGTTTGCCGTGTGTTGCGCTGGCGATGGTGGGTGTTGACGTACGAGATTCCATCCCTGAAATGCTGGCGCGCAAATTCCAGTGAAAATGTTCCGTCGGCCTCTTCCAGCCCAAAGGGACCCACCAACTGGGCGCACTTTTCTGCCAGCGTCATGCGCGCTAGGAGATCGCTTACGCGCCTCTCGATGGACTGCGCCGGGTCGCGATAAAGAACGGGGCTCATCATGCTCTCCTTATGGAAGGGATATATTCCGAAATCGAGTTGCTCATCTACGTGATTTTATTCGTAAAGACGGAGAGCAGACAAATCTCCAAAATGATAACGATCCCTAATGAATGGAGGCGATAAAATCCTCGACCATCTCTGCATCCCATTGAGCTGCAGGTCCGACCATCATGAACAGGGCTGGACCTGCTCCATTGCCCTGAAACTTCGCATTCGCCATGCGATACAACGTGCCCTGATCATTTGTACCCTCGCTGATGCTCAATGTAGTTTCTTCTCCACAGATGGTGACCTTCTTCTCTTCGACGAGCTGCGTGTCCGTGTTGTACCAGATGCTATTCGGGTCGCGTGAATTCTCTCTGATGTGGCGCAGCATCTCCTTGGGGTTGATGCTCGTCCCGGCGGGGAACTGGATCAGGAAAATGTACATCTCTTCACCGCGAGTCGTATATTGAACCATGCTGAACGTGGCGATATGGATGCCGTACTGGGTGGTAAATCCATCCGGCAAGTTGAAATCGGCGATCTGCGAAGCGATTTGTGCCACCTCTCGGGGGTCTTCAGTGGTGCTGTTATCCGCAAATTGCACAAACTTGCCAAAGGACCACAGTCCCGTGCCGAGAAGAATTGCGGTTGTGCAGGCACACAGGACCAGCAGGGAGCCGAGAATGATAAGAACAGTCTTAGTCGTTTGATTCATGGTAATCTCCTTATTTGTATTTTTGCTCGAGGGGAGCGTCGGCGCTGAACCCACCGAATTCATAAGCCTGCCAATGCACTCACACTGAGTCTTATCAGGCGAGGCTTTATCTATCCGAATATTAATGGATGAGCAATTCTCCAGAGGCCCAGTAGACAGACACTTTTTAATCGAGGTCCTCGAGCCAGGCACTTTCCGGTTATGCAGAACCAGGCGTCGCTTTGAATCTATTTCTGAAGCGCCAGGGCAGTGATAATCCAACCGACGAAGACGCCGGCCAGTGCGCCCAGCTGCAACCCGTTCTGGGGATTTCTATTTATGATCCCGATACCAAGACCCAGCACTCCGCCTACCAGGAGTCCTAGAAAGATGTAGTAAGAAGGCGTTCTGTCCACGGCGCTGATCCTTGCTCGTCATGAAACATGGCGATCCACCAGGTTGCTTGCAGATCCATGATAGGCTTTCCAACAAGAAAACTCCCCTGTCAAAAGGGGAGTTGAAAACTGGTCAAATGGACAGGTGCGGGCTAGCCTGCTTAAAGCTTCGTCATCAGCTCTCCCCGGCGGAAGCTCTTGCTGGCAAACCAAAGCAGCACCAGGTCTATTAACCAGATCAGAAGTCCTACCAGCAAGACGACGCTCAAGCTGAAGTAAAGCACGCCGGATATCTGTCCGATCATCAGAAAGACCACCGGCAGCACGACCAGGCCGCCGGTCTGGTAGGCATCCTGAAAACCCTGCGCCCGCGCCGAGACAAAGACCATCACGACAAGCCCCAGCCCCGCAACCGCCGGGGTGACCCAGAATACAAGGGCAATCCACATCCAGGTG
>DATHTH010000111.1:0-6901 GCA_035463495.1 Anaerolineales bacterium
ATCTCGCGGAAGAGCGTCAGGCTCTCGTCATTCATCTGCCGCGCTTCACTTAAGTCGCGCTGGAAGCGGGCAATGATCCCCAGGTTATTGAGCAGGGTAGCAACGCCCGGTGTATCCCCCAGTTCACGGCGCAGCGCCAGGCTCTCCTGGTTTAGCTCGCGAGCCATCGCGTAATCGCCCTGCCAGGTGGCAACGGTCCCCGCGCCCTTGAGGGCGTGGGCGCGAGCTTTCCGGCGGAGCCATGCGTCTGCCATGCTCTCCGCCAGGGTCAGGCTCTCCTCATAATACTCCCGCGCCTCTGGGTATTTTCCCTGCAGGCGATAGATCTCCCCGATATCGGCCAGCACATGGCTGATGCCTGCGCTATCGTCCAGCTTTTCATAGTTGGCGCGGGCGTGCAGCAGCCAGGCTTCTGCCTCCGCATACTCGCCCTGTTTGCGGAGCAGCCAGCCCATCGCCTGCTGCGCCTGGGCTTGCCCGGACGTGTCGTCCAGACGGAGTGCGAGGGCCTCGGCTCCCTGAGCCATCTGCCGGGCATCCTTCCACTCGCCCACCAGCTCGAACACCTGACCGAGCTTCAACATCACGCCGACCTGTTCCGCCTCTGGCAGAAGGGGCAGCACCTGCCGGTAGTAGGTAATGGCTGCCGTGTTGGCATAATCCGCCTGGGCAGCCTGCGCCGCTTTCAGCAGATATTCACGCTTCTTGAGCAAATTCTCGCTGTGCTCGAAGTGATAGGCGAGCAGGTCGATATATTGCTCGAGCGTTTCGGTATACGTCTTTTCGATATATTGCCCGATCTGATCGTGGAGCATGGCGCGCGTGGCAAACGACAGGGTCTCGTATGCCACCTGCTGGGTGAGGATATGCTTGAACAGATAGGCAAGCTCCGGCTCGGGCGTGTCCATGGGCGTCAGCTCCAGGGCGCTGAGCGTATCGAGGTCGCTTCGCACCCGCGCCTGGTCACCGAACTGGTTGTAGACGCCCCAGAGCATCGCCGCCCGGAACAGACGCCCGATGACGCTGGCGACTTTGAGCAGCGTCTTCTGGTTCTCGCTGAGCTGGTCGATGCGGCTGAGGATCAGGCTGTACAGGCTGTCGGGCAGGTCGATCTGTTCCAGCGCTTCCGGCTGCTGCGGGTCGATCTCACGATCATGCAAATAGTTCAGCAGCTCTTCGATATAGAATGGGTTGCCCTCCGCGCGGGCGCTGATCTTTTCGATCAGGAGGCGCGGCAGCCGGGCTTGCTCCCCGTAGATCTGCTCAAGCTTGAGCGAGACCAGCTGCTCGATCTCCTCCGCCGGCAGGTCGGTGAGGGCGATCTCGGTGAAATGGAATAACTGGCTGACGCGCGGCGCCAGCAGTCTTTCCAATTGGGGTGGGCGGTACGCCAGCACGATCAGCACCGGCAGGTCTGCAATTGCCCGCCCGATCACCTCCAACAGATCGTGGGAGAGCGGGTCCAGCCAGTGACTGTCCTCCAGCACGAGCAGCAGGGGCCTGACGCGGGCGCGCCGCCGCAGGCAATCCACCAGGAATGCCTCGAGCGACTCTTTGCGCAGCTTGGCATCGAAGGAGCCTGTCAGGTCATTATCGGGAATGGAAAGGTTGAGCACCGTTCCGAGCAGCGGCAAGCGGGGCAGCAATGCCGGGTCGATCTCCAAGACTTGCCGTTCCAGCGCTTCGACCTGCTCGGCGGGCGACCAGCCCGGGTCAAGCTGAAAGAAGCCGCGCCAGATGCTCTGCCAGACCAGATAGCTGGTGCTGGTGCCATAGGACTGGCACTCACCCGCGTATCCCAACATATTCCGCTCTGCAGCCAGCCGGATGACCTCGGCGACCAGGCGCGATTTTCCCATCCCCGCCTCCGCCGTGATGCCGACGATCTGACCGTGCCCCGGCAGGGCGTGCTCGAGCCTCTGCTCGATCAATGCCAGCTCGGCTGCCCGGCCGACCATGGGAAGCGCGTATCTGGGCTCGTGCAGTCGGATCCCCTGGCGCTCCTGTCTGGAAAGCAATCGAAATACCGTGACCGGCTCCGACTTGCCCTTGAGGCGCAGTGGCGGAAGCTCTTCCCATGTAAAGTTGTCGGCTGTTGCTTTGCGGACGCTTTCGTTGACGAGCACTTCGCCGGATGGCGCATTCTGCATCAGCCGCGCAGCCATATTGACGCCATCTCCCATGGCGCTATACGTACGGCGAAACATACTGCCGCAAGCGCCCGCGCGGCTAAGTCCCTGACTGACGCCGATCTGCACGTCCGTGATGAACTCCAGCTGCAGATCGCGCAGCTCCAGGGCCGCTCTGGCAGCCCGGATGGCATCGTCTTCGTGCGCCAGCGGCGCGCCGAACGAGACGTAGAAATTACTGCCCTTGTCGCCGATCGTCAGCTGCAGCACATAGCTGTCATAGCGAGCCAGGATGCGCTGCACAGCCCGCACATATACGGTGAGCTTCGATTGCGCCTCGCGGTCGCGGTCATAGTCAATGCCGGAGAAGCTCAGGAACAGCGCCACCGTCGGGCGCAGCTCGGTCAGGAATTCCCCCATGCCGCTCATCAGCCGCTCGTAAACCGGCGGCAGCAGCCACGGCCGGACACGCTCCTCGTTTATCCCCTCATCCTCCAGCGGGGGCCAGGGGTCGGTCTCGACGGTTGTCTTCAGCTGCTTTACCACGGCGAAGCGCTCACCGCTTCTGCTATCTTCCCGCCACTCCATCACGTCGATCTGCTCCCCCAGCGCAGCCACGGCTGGCGAATCCAGCAGCACGTCCCCCCGTTTTGCCTGGTGCTCACCGACATCCAGCCGGTACAGCGTTTCACCAGCCAGCACATCCACAAGCTGGATCGCCGGGTCGCCGACCAGGAAGCGCCGCGCCGCGCCAACCGTCACCACCACCTTGATCGCCAGCGAGACGCTGTCTGCGCCGGAGATCTCCACCCGGGCAAAGCTTTGCATGGTCTGCTGGATGGCAAGGGCGGCGGCGGTCGCCCGCAAGGCAGCAGAATCGCCGGGATCCCGATCGTCGAACCAGCAGGTCATGGCGTCCCCGCTGAAGCCGATCACGCTGCCGCGATAGCTCTCGATCTCCGCGATCAGCGCATCGTAGATTTTGTTCAGCCAGCCGGTCAACTCCTCCGCGCCGCGCTGTGGACCCAGCGCACGCACCAGCGCTTCGGTCAACGGTGTGAACCCTGAGATATCCGCGAAGAGGGCTGCCCCGCTTGCAGAATCGGGCAGGTCCATGCCGCGTGCCAGGGCGTAACGGCGGTCGGTGGGGATGTAAGCGTATAAAGATTCCATGATGATCGTCATTCGTATGAAGATGGCAAAGCCAGGGCGATGGTCTAAGACGGTCGTGGTGCGGGTTTTGAGATTGTACCGCGATGCAACCTTTTCTACTTTCAAAAATGGGCTCTTGTGGGAATGGATCGTTCATTCCCACAAGAGCCCGGCGAGGCTCTATAATTTCCTACCGGACAAACCGGAAACTCAATGTATAGGTCTGCCCGTCAATGAGTTGCAGGGTAAGCTGGCGGCATGTGCCTGCCCAGGCTCGATCGGTCTTCCAGGTATATGTGTACAGCCCGGTTGCCGGATCGTAGCTGAGTGAGCTTGCTCCGGCTGTAGTGGTGTCTTCGACGTTATCGACCGGACTGACCGAATCGCATTGAATCCGGCGAGACTGTGGAGAACCCGCTGCGAGCACCGCCAGCCCCTGATCTCCAGCGAGGCTGAACTTGATGGGAACCGATCGACCAGAATTGACCTGATTGATGACAGGCGGATTCTTGACCGGATCGAAAAAGCCGCTGAAGTTGAAAATCACGCGATACGAGGCGCTGGATGTCGCTGTGTTCCCGGCGACATCGGTCGCTGTGCAGTTGACCGTCTTCGTTCCCACGCTGCTCGTGGAGACAGGATCGCAGCTCTGCGAGGCGACTCCCGAGCCTGCATCCGTTGCGTTGGCGGTTGCCGTCGCCGTGCCGTTGAGCAGGACCGGGTTGGGCGAGACACTCGGCGAGAGTGTGGGCGCAGTCTTGTCGATCAGGATGGGTCCAAACTCAGCGGTAGCAGAGCCGCCGGCATTGTTTGTCGCGGTCCCGCTGGCGGTGAAGGTGCCATCCGTGCTAAAGGTCTGGTCTGCCGGGCAGGATGCGATGCCGCTGTCTGCATCGCTGCAGGTGAAGTGGACGGTCACATCCTGGTTGGTCCATTCACCGGCGGTATACGTCGAGGAATCTGCCTTCGTGGCAGTCGCAGTGATGGTCGGCGGCGTGCTGTCGCCCGTGATGGTCAGCGACAAGCCGAGCCGGCTCGAGCTTTGATAGTAATCATCGCTCAGGGTCAGAGTGTTTCCGGGGCTGACCGGGATGTTGCCATTGAAGTAGGCGTCCACCGTATAGGTCCCCGGCGGCAGCGGCACATTGCCAAGCGCGGCGTTACCCTGGAAGTCTGCGATCACGGAGGCGGCATATCTCTGGGTGCCGTTGTGAACGATGAAGAAGACCGATTTCCCACCCAGCGCCCGCCCGGACGAATCGCGTATGACCGCAATGAATGGCGTGGGCTGCCCGGTAGAAATGTTCCCCGAGGTCGGCGTGACACTGAGGGTTGTGCTGTCCTTGTTCACCCGGAAGCCGCCGGTATCGTTGGAGCCGAGATAGGCAGAGTTGCCGGGGAACCTCGCCTGGACGGTATAGTCCCCGGGCGGGATGACCAGTCTCAGGCTGAGCGTCGCCTCGCCGGAGGAGTCCGTGATGGCGAATGCCTGCTGCCCGCCGATATCCAGCGTCACGAGCTGGTTTGCCAGCGGCTGTCCGCCCGACTCCAATCGAAAACGGAAGCTGCTTTCCTTTAAGTACGTTCCACTCGACGGAGGCGACTGGAGTTGCAGCGTGGTCCCCGCGGGGGGTGGAAGCTGCTCTGCATCTTCGGGCGTGATGCTATAAAAAGCCCCGAGGTTGGTCGCGAGGGTCGTCAGCCCCGCGCCGCCCACAGCCTGGACCATGAACAGGATATCCCCCGCGTTGGTGCTGGATCCTAGTGTGAGTGTTCCTTCCCACAGGGTGGGATCGTCCGTGCTCCGGACGAGGTCCAGCGGAGACCACGACCCGTGATAGGGACTGCCAGGCCTGCCGGTATAGAGGATCCAGACGGCTTGCACGCCTGCCGAGCCATCTGCCGCGGCGTTCACGCTAAAGGTGATCGTGTTTCCATTCTCCTCAGCCGAAGCGCCCAGGACGACCGGCGCGGCGCTGACCGCAGCCGCCTTCGTTTCAGCGCTGCCTGCATCCGGCCAGTTCGCGGATAGATAGAAGAGCTGCAGATTCAGTGCGTCGAACCTGCGTAATGTTCCGTCGATGGCGCCCGGCGCGCTCGAGCGGAACTGGGCAGGGAAGACGATCAGCCGGGTGGGACCGCCGCCGATCGCCTCCGAGAAGTTCGGCGCCCAGGTCTGGGTCGGGTAGAACACATTCGTGTTGAATGAAAGATGGGCGGTCGAGGTCTCGGTGGTCGGCGAAGAGGTCAGCGGCACGATGCCATTGAGATCGGTATAGGTGCCGCCGCGTAAGGCTACGCCGCGCAGCACGCTGCCGCTCGCGCTGACATTGAAGATCTCTTTCGGGTAGATCGGCTCAAACGGATTGGCGACCACGCCGTCCGCGCCAGAGAGATAGGTGGTCACGACGGTCGAGCCATTGGACAAGTTTTCCAGTGCCTTGGTATGTGTGGTCACTGCCGGGTTGAGCGCGACCGTGCTGCTGCGCAAGCCAACGCTTACACCGGGTCCGCCCGTCACCGGACTGGTGGAGCCAACAATAGAGTTTTCTCCGGGGGGACTTAAGCGTGCGCCCGGCATATTCACTTTCATCATCGGCAAACCGTACAGGGTCATTTCGACGATGGTCTTATGATCGACGCCGCTCAACTGGGCGGTTTCCGCCAGATATTGCTGTTTGGCTTTCATCACCGCCTCGCCTATCGAGACCGGGCCGCTGCCGGTGCGCAGCTGGCGTGCCATAAGCAGGAAGAGACGCTCGCCGTACTCGGTCAGCTCGGTGTCGCCGTACGCATAACCGGTAGCGGAGACAAAACCCGCGGCGCCCTTGCGCAGGAACGCCTTTGCCCAGTCCGGGTCCGGTGAGACGCCAGTCAGCAGATCGCTGGTCGGGACGGTGTAGCCACCGTGACAGCCCAGGGCAAGTATCAGAACATTACTTAAATCCACTGAAGCAGCGGCAACCTCCGCCGCGGAGAGCTCGGTCCTGTAATCGGCAGCCAGCAGGTTCCCGGCGCTGAAGTGCCCGGAGAGCACGGCGATATCGAAATCTCCCCCGAACAGCTTTGCGCGCAATTGATCTGCTGTCCAGGCGTTTGGACCGGTGGGAGGCTCTCCGGGAGGCTGGATCAACGTGTCAGCCGTGGAGTTCGTGCCCGCCTCCAGCTCGGCTTTGATCGCCACCGCCGCGTCGCCGACAAAATCATAGCCGGTGACGAGGCTCGAGTTCGGCACAATGACTCCACTGGTCTGGATATAAGCCTCCACTGCGGCGCTGATATCACTCGCAGTGTCCACCAACCGTCCAATGGCAAGATCGGGCAGAGCCAGCGTGTGCCCTGCCTGTGTGAAGTCCACTGTTGAGCCGTACCCGTCCTGTCCCTGGACCAGGTTGGTCTTCAGCCCCGCTTCGGAAGCGGAGGATGGGGCAACAGGAGGCACATATTCTTTCTCGAAGGCAAGTCCGGAGACATCCTGTACCTGGAAGAACGGGATCACATCCGCGCCGCCTGCCAGCACGATATATTCGAGCGCAGGGTTCACTGCCCGGTAGGCATCGATCACATTCTTGATCTCGTTTGCCACCGTGTTCTTGGCGGAAGCACAGGGCAGGTTCTGG
>DATHTH010000112.1:0-4422 GCA_035463495.1 Anaerolineales bacterium
ATTGGATCGGGGCGCGACACCGCCCCCGATCTCGTGGAAGGGCTTGCCCGCTACTGGGAAGTCGCCGGGAGCGGACCGATCCCCTTTCCATTTGCCTTTGTCAACGGAGCCAATCCCGCGGCAATCATGGCGCATCATGGCTATGGTGTCTCTGCGCATCTAATCCTGCTTTTGCTGGTTCTCCTGGCTGGCAGAGAACGGACATGGAAAGCAGGCCTCCCTTTTACCGTTTTGCTCGCTTCGCTTGCCCTGGCGAACGAGGTCGATTTTGTACTTCTGTATATGGGCATTGTTCTGGTGGGGATCCTGTGGGTGATTCAAAACAAAAGGGTCCGCCCGCCGGGCACGGCGCGCTTCTGGATAGCTGTGATCCTGCTGGCGGGGTTCCTTGCGCTCGTACAGGGAGGTTTGATCACAGAGGTTTTGAGAGGACGCCTGGCTTCCACAGCGCAGCCGGGTTCATATTTTCAGGTCGGCTTTTCGATCGTTCCGCCCACTGTCATCTCTTCCCACCTTGGGAAACTCTCGCTGTTCCATCCCTGGCAGCTCCTGGCGGGACTGTTCGAAGTGGGACCGCTGGTCCTGGCGCTTCCGCTTGTGCTGCTGTGGGGTTACAAAGCCTTTCATGAAGAGCAATGGTTTCAGGCCGCGCTAGTGGCTTCCACTATCCCGAGCCTGTTTTCGGTCTTGATCGAGTATTCGGGTAATGCAGGTGTGACCGCGACCACGCGCTTACTGTCGAATTTATTCTTTGTCTGCAAAGTTTTGGCAGTGCCGCTCGTCTGGTCCTGGCTGCAGAAGCAGCCCGAGTGGAAGCACATCCTTGCCTATACCCTCGGCGCCGTGACGGTGCTCAGCGGCACGGTTCTGCTCGCACTCCAGCTGGTCGCCATCCCCCGGCCCGCCTACACCGACTTCATCACCGACATGGATGCGCGTTTCTATGAGAAGTACTGGAACCGTCTTTCCCCGCCCACAGCCTGGGTGCTGGATCCCCGCTCTTCACGCGCTCCGACCATCTTCGGTCGGCAGGCCGAGTCGCTGGTCAACTGGGGCGTAAACAGACCCGAATATATTGCCCTGCTCGAAGACCCGGACCCCTATGGCTTGAATGCCGCCGGTTATTCTTATATCTACGCCGATAAGGATTACTGGAAGCAGTACGATGCGCAGCTGAACCAGCCCTGTGTGATCATTCTCGATACGGTCGAGGGCGTAAAGCGGGCGCGTGGAGGCCTGGCTCCCGACTTTCGGCAGTTAGCCGACATCTCGCAGTGTAAGAATTGATCGGGCTATGTATCTGCTGAGTGAGCTCGAGATCCTCCCTTTATTGCTCTTATTCCTGCTGTGGGGAATCGGCGGCTGGCTCTTGTCGCTGCGATGGTTCGACCTGGAGCTGCACGAACGTGGCTTCATCGGCTTCGGGATAGGGATGATCTTTTCGAACTGGATCGCCAATCTCCTGGTGCGTCTCCTGCCGATAACAGTCGTCTTCTGGGTTTCCGCGGGCTTGACTCTCGCACTGGGGTTGTTCGCTGCCTGGCCCCTGACACGTCAGCTCATTGTGCCTTTACACCGAGTTCAGTGGCTCCGCTGGCTGCTCTTTGCAGGTGCAGTTGCCCTCTTTACATGGATCGGCCGCGGCATGGGCATGTTCGACGATTACCATAATCTGCCGACCACTTCGCTCATGGCAACAGGCGATATCCCGCCTCACCTGCCCGGCGCACCGGATGTGCGCTATGGCTATCACTACTTCCTGATGTTGATCGGAGTCCAGTTCATGCGCGTGGCATCCGCGCCTCCATGGACTGCCCTCGACCTGGCGCGCGGGCTGACCCTTGCTCTGGCTCTGGTCTATGTCTGCCTGCTCGCCTGGCGACTCACCCGCAATAAATTCGTGGTCTGGCTTTCGGCGGCGTTCTATGCCTTTGCTACAGGCACACGATGGCTATTGCTCTTCCTGCCGGCCTCGTTGCTGCACAGAATATCTGCTTCCATTACCCTGCTTGGATCGGGGAGAGACACAGCCCCCGACTTCTTCCAGGCGCTCTCGCAACCCTGGAATGCCATCGGCAGCGGTCCCATTCCCTTTCCATTTGCGTTCGTGAACGGGGTGCATGACCTGTCTATCATGGCTCATTATGGCTATGGAGTTTCGGCGGGGCTGATCCTGCTGCTGCTCATTTTGCTGGCAGGGCGCCAGACGACCTGGAAGGCAGGTGTCATTTTTATCGCGTTGATTGCCTCCCTGGCACTGGCAAACGAGGTCGATTTTGGAATGTTCTGCCTGGGCGCCCTGCTGGTGGGAATTTATTGGGCTGTTCGGAATAAAACCGTTCGTCCGCCTCGATCGGCATGGTTCTGGATCGTTGCGATTGTGCTCGCTGGCATGATCGTTCTGCTGCAGGGCGGCTTCCTGACGGAATTCGTTCGCATCCGCCTGGCGCCTGAGGCATCGCAGGCGGAGTCCTATTTCACCGCACAATTTTTCCTGATCCCGCCTGCAGTGATCGCGGCTCATCTTGGGAAGATGTCACTTTTTCATCCCTACCAGCTGCTGGCGGCGCTGTTTGAGATTGGACCTCTTATCCTGGCGGTTCCTCTTGTTTTGTCATGGGGTTATAGAGCCTTGCGTGCGGAACAGTGGATCCACGCGGCTCTTGCGGTTGCGGTCATTCCAAGCCTGCTCTCCGTTTTTGTCGAGTACTCGGGCAACGCCGATATCACCGCTACGACCCGGTTCCTGTCGATCATGCTCTTTCTGTGTAAAATACTGGGCATCCCTTTGCTCTGGCTGTGGCTGCGGGACCAGCCCGAATGGAGACACGTGCTGGCGTACGGATTGGTCGCCACGACCATGTTCGCTGGCATCATGCTCTTCGCGATTCAGCTGGTGGCTGTGCCCCGGCCTGTCTACGCTGTCTTTATCACCGATATGGACGCCCGCTTCTATGAACGCTACTGGAACCGTCTTTCCCCGCCGGATGCCTGGGTTTTCGATCCCGGCTACTCGCGGTCCCAGACCGTCTTCGGCAGCCAGGCCGATTCGCTTGTCCGCTTTGGGGTTTTTACACCCGAGTTTCTAGCACTGGCTGAAAATCCGGATCCCTATCGATTGAACGCCGCCGGCTATTCCTATATTTATGCCGATAAAGATTACTGGAAAGAATATGACGCCCAGCTCGCTCAGGAGTGTGTGCGCGTGATGGAAACAATTGAAGGCGCCAGACAAACCCAGGCTGGTTCCGCACCCGATTTCCGCCAGTTAGCCGATATCTCCACTTGCAGATGAGCATCCTCCTCCCGTCCCGTCCCGCGTTCTGGCGATTCACCTTTGTGGTGAGCGCCCTGCTTTTTTTCCTGACCGCTTTTCAGACAGCGGAACGGGCGCGCGATCTGGGAGTGGACTTGTCCGCAAGCCGTGGCTGGTTGGGACTGGTGAGTGGTCTGACTCTGCTGGGACTGGCAGCGCTGGCTCTCCTCGCTCTCACCTGGTCACACCTACAACAGCGAATCCTTTCTCTGGCGGAGCTTCCAGAACGCGCTCCCCCGGCTTTCCACTGGATGGGGGGAATTTTGGTGGGGATCGCAGTGATTGGCTTTAGTCTCGTATTTATGTTGCCCGTGGTCGGCGGATTGCTGGGCGCCATTGGCTGGATGCGCATGCTTGTCTTCTGGGCATTCAGCCTGCTTGGCATGCTGGGATTCAAAATGTTGCGCAGGGAAACGTCCTGGTTGATGGCGTTGATCGCCGTGATGCTTTGCCAGTCGACGTTTCACCTTCTGTTGCTCTACTGGCAGAGGGTGACGGATTATCCTTTTGCTATGGGCTGGTCCGAAACCAGCCGCTTTTATCAGCCATCTTTCTTCTTCTCCAATCTGGTGTACGGAGAGCGCTATCACTGGCCCATCCAGAACCCATCGCTCCATATGCTGCTCGCACCGCCCTACTTATTCGACGCGCCGCTCTGGTTCCACAGGTTCTGGCAGGTGGCGCTACGCTATCTATTCGTGGGTGCCATTGCGCCGGCACTGATGAGCCGGCTTGCCATTCCGGGTCGGCTGGCGCGCTGGGTGATCGGTTTGTGGATGTTCCTGTATTTATTCATGGGTCCGGTCTATTTCCATCTTGCCATTCCCATTATTCTCGTCCTGCTCGGATTTTCGCGCGAGGACGACCGCCGGACCTGGATCGCGGTTTTGCTGGCATCAGTCTGGTGCGGCTGGAGCCGTGTCAACTGGTATCCCATGCCAGGGATCATCGCCGCTCTCCTTTACCTGCTGGAGGTGCCGGTCAACGGGAAGTCGTTGTGGCGTTATTTACTCAAGCAGGCTCTGTGGTTCATCGTCGGCACACTGGTCGCTTTCCTTTCGCAGAGACTTTATATCGCCCTATCCGGCGTCGGTGACAGCGGACTC
>DATHTH010000113.1:0-43181 GCA_035463495.1 Anaerolineales bacterium
TTCGGCAAAGTAGGCTATATCGTAATTGATGCACACATCACCATAATCGACAGGAAGGGCGCGGCTGGATGCGTCTAGCTTGTACTGATCGGGGATTTCCTCCAGCAGCGGTGATTCATAAGGCTCGAAGATATCTTCCTCAAGCGCACGCGAGAGGAAGGTGTTATCTACGCCGAAGAGCAGGTCGGCAAGCGGTGCATTCCTCGTGAGGATCGCCCGGTTCAACATCGAGCCTGCATCCCCGCTTTGCAGAAAGACAACCTCTACGTTGTTGGCTTCTTCAAATGAGTTGACCACAGCTTCCCTGACCGAAAATGAATCATGGGTCATGACCGTCAGGGTTGGAGAGCCCGCCGGCGGAGGCTCGCTTGCCTGTGAGGTGCAGGCAGTGATAACAAAGAGAACGATAAAGAGTAAAGTAAGTCTTTTCATGCAAAACCTTATTGAGTAATGGATCAGGATCGGCGGTGAATGACCAGCAGTAATCCTGATGTAATCGAGACCGAGGCGGCCTCGCCGAGCATCTCATTGCTGAGGCCGCGAGTCTTTTCTGGGAACAACGGTTCGTCCTTAAGCGGCCACTTGAGGTCCATAGTCTGAATGCCCGACACCGGGCCCTGCCAGGGAATGAGGGAGATCAGGTCACCTGGCTTCCCCCGGATTTGAGCCTGGTCCCGGCAGAGAAAAACTTCCTCGATCCCGTCATCCAGGCGCACGTCTGGTTCTTGCAGTCGCGGGTCGCTGAGGAGGGCAATGTTGGCAAGTGTGTGGTCGAGACGTCCGCCTAGCGCAGCCAGGATGAGGATATGTTCCGGTTTCAACTCAATAGCGCGGTCGAGGGCAAGCTCGAGATCGGTCGCATTCTTATCGTGAGAATAAATCTCCATGGGCACGCCTGCTTCCTGGAAGGCCGGGAGTTGTTCTTGGTCAGCCGAGTCCATATCACCGATAATGAGATTCGGCTGGATGCCGAGTGCCAGTGCATGACGTGTGCCGCCATCCGCACAGATAATGTAATCATCGTTCCGCAAGAGGTGGCGGGCTTTGTCAAGATCAGGCAAGTCCCCATTGGCAAAAATGATGATGCGCTGCGTGTTGGCTTGCAATGAAAACATCCTCCGTCGCGGAGGATGTTGGTTTGAATGTGTATGTTCCCTCCGCCAGCATGATCTGGATCAGGTAATTCGGGTTAAGCGCGGCTCGCTCCTCTCAGTCCCGCAGCGTGGGACACCCCGTTCGATTGTTGGATCTAAATATACTCGATTTTGGGAGGTTGTCAAATCAAAACCCTCGCCGGGGCGGCGAGAGCGCTACCGCACGCGGCGGCGCCACTCTTCTTTCATCTGCAGCTCGCGGGGGGTTAAGCCAGATTCGAGCGCAAGGAAGTCGGTCAGCAGGCGGTTGAATTTGCTGGCTTCATCGATCATTGGGAAATGCCCCGAGCCTTCCAGCTCGATTTGATGGGTCATAGACGAGAGCGAAAATTCCCCATTCGGCGTGGTGATCGCCGGGTCTCTATCGCCATAGACGAGCAGGGTAGGAATATTCAGGAGCCGGAAGCTGCCAAAGACATTGTTCGTTTGCAAACCGTTCAAAGATGCCATGATAGCCCGGGTATCGGCGCGGGAGGCATCCGACAGCGCCGTTGTCGCGGCAGGAGAACGACCGGAGAGCCATTCGCTCAATTCGATAGGCGAAGCCGTCTGCAAGCGCGGGTTAATGGCTTGATCCTCGAGAGGACAGCTGACCGCCATCATGCGGTCCACATTCTGTGGGTGCCGGACGGCAAAGGTCATGCCGACGAGCGCCCCCAGTCCATGGCCTACAAGAGCGATCTTGCCGATCCCCATCTCGTTGAGGAAACGCTCGAGCAGAGTCGCCTGTTGCTCCACGGAATATTCAGAATCCTTGTGCGCGGTCTCGCCGAAACCCCACAGGTCAAGGGCATAGGCGCGATAGGAGGTCGAGGTGACCTGCATGGAGCCGATCCAGTAGCGCCACGAGCCGATCCAGCCGTGCACGAAGATGACCGGGCGACCGCGTCCCAGCACCTCGTAATGCACGATCGAGCTATCGAGAAGAATGGCGCTCAAAGATTATTTTCCAAACTTTCCCAGAATGGCTTTCACCCGATTCGTCAGCTGATCAGGCGCAAAGGGTTTGAGTAGATATTCCTCCGCGCCCGCCTCCAGCCCCTGCTGGATCTCACTCTCCTGCCCCTTGGCGGAGAGAAACACGATGGGGATATCTTTGAGATCCGGGTTTGCCTTCATTGCCCGGCAGGCTTCGTACCCTGTCATGCGCGGCATACGAACATCCATGAGCACCAGGTCAGGATTGATCTTCGGCGCCAGCTCGACAGCCTCCTCCCCGTTCGTCGCGGTAAATACTTCGTGACCGGCAAAGCGAAGAGTAAAAGCCACCAGGTCACGAATATCCCGTTCATCTTCTGCGATCAAAATCTTTGCCATGGATTCCTCATTGCTGTTCGTAAATGGGCAGAGTAAATGAAAACGTGCTGCCGTTGCCCGGCACACCGCTGCTCTTCATCCAGATGCGTCCTTTATGCATCTCCACAATCTGTTTGACGATGGAAAGCCCCAATCCGGTTCCCGGCGTGGACAACACCAGCGGGTGCTCGCCACGATAGAAGCGCTCGAACACGCGCGCCTGGTCCTCGAGCGGAATACCGATGCCGTTGTCCTTCACATCCACCTGCACTTCCCTGCCGCCGTTCGGATGGATTTGCACGATGATGGTGCCATTCTCGGGGGTGTAGTGGTATGCATTGTCGACCAGGTTCCCCAAGATCTGGCGCACGCGCTCGATATCGCCATATACATGCGGCAATTTCTTCGGAGCATCCAGGGAGAGGGCGATGGGCTTGTTCTCCTCCTGCGAGCGCCGCAGAATATCGCCGATCACGTCCTCGGCAATCTCACGCAGGTCCAGCGCCTGTGGGGAAAGAGTCACGCGACCCGATTCGATGCGCGAGACATCCAGCAGGTCATTCACCAGGATATTAAGCCGCTCCGTGTTGCTCTTGATGATGTTCAGGAAGTGCTGCTGATTCTCATTGACAACTCCCGCCGCACCCATCAGGAGCACATCCACGTAGCCACGAATGGAGGTCATCGGCGTGCGCAGCTCATGACTCACCGTGGCAACGAACTCGGACTTCAGCCGGTCCACCTCGACTTCATGCGTAATGTCGCGGAAGATAGACACCGTGCCCAGGAAGTCGCTTTGCAGCACCACAGGCGCGAGATGTACCAGCACGATCCGGCCATTTTCCAGGTCCAATCGCTCGGCGAACGTGCCTGTCTCATGGCCGGCTACACCATCAGACCAGTTTCGGATGGTCTGCATCCAGCTGCCAGCCGACTTCCCGAACAACCCGCCAAAGACATCCAGCGATTGCCCGATGACCTGACCTGGCTCGAGGTCGAGGATCTGCGCCGCGGACCGGTTGATGAATGAGATACGGTTGTTGGCGCCCGTGACCAAGACGCCGTCCGCGACAGCCTCCAGGATCGCCTGCGAGCGGCTGGCGTCCTCCTGCTCTCGGCGCAGCATGCTGCCCAGCCGCTCCGCCTGGTCGCGGATGAGCTCGTAGAGATGCGCATTGTTGATTGCAACCGCCACCTGCCCGGCAATCGCCTTCACCAGACTCAAGAGCTCCGCGCTGAAATAACCTGGCTTGCGGTGGAAGACCATCAGCACGCCGATCACGTCCTCGGCGACCAGCAAAGGCATGACGATGGCGCTGCGGTGCTCGTGGGAGGAGGCACCGGTCTGTACCCAGCGGGGGTCCGTGAACAGATCAGTGACGAGCGCCGGCTCGCGCCGCTCTACTACCCAGCCCGCCAGACCCTCGCCGATCTTTAGACGAAACCCGCGTCCTTCACCTGAGACTTTGTCTGAAAGATACCCATACCCGGCACGGTAATGCAGCAGGTTGTCCTCGGCATTGAGGAGCATGATCGTCCCCTGCTCGGCGCCGATGGCATCGTTCAGCAACGCCAGGGTGCGGTTCAGCGCCCGGTCCAGGTCCAGGCTTGCCGAAACCTCGGTCAGGATCCGCAGTAAGATCTCAGTGTTTTGCTGCTCACGCTGCAGCTGAGCAGTACGCTCGATCACGCGCCGTTCGAACTCGCGCGCCAGACGCTGAGTCTCGTTGAACAGACGGCCGTTTTGAATCGCAACAGCCGCCTGGTTGGCAAGCGTGCTCAGGATCTGCAAGTCATCTTCGGTGTACACGTTGGGCTGGTAACTTTGCGCCGAAAGCATGCCGACCGTTCGACCGCTCAAGGTCATGGGCACCGCAAGGATGGACAGGGGCGTATCCGCCTTGCCGTAAATGACACTGCCCATACTTTCCACCGATTCAGCCCCGTGCAAAAGGAGGGGCTGTCCGGTAGAGATCACCCGGCCGCTCAAACCCTGGTCGCGCGGGATGCGCGTTGCCGGGGCGCGCTGATCCTCATCCACGAGATACACGCCTTCGACCTCGTTCGTCTCCTCATCCAACAGACTGATTACAAAGGATTCAACGGGCATCAGCCGCTTCGCCGCTTTATGGACAGCAATATAGATCTGCTCCGCATCGAGGTTGGTGCTGACCTGATAGCTTGCCTGGTTAAGAATCGAGAATCGCTCTGCCGTCAACAGGGTGGATTGGAACAGCCGGGCGTTTTCCAGAGCGATGGAGGCCTGGTTGGTCAGCGTGCGCGCCAGCTCGATCTCGTTCAGGCTAAAGCGGACGGGCTCATTCTGATAGATGAAGATCAGGGAGCGCAGGTTTGCGCCGCTCACCAGAGGAAGCACGAGGGCTGATTTTGTTTGTTTTCCCAGAAAACTTCCCAGGGGAGCCAGGTCGGGCTCTGTCTGGATAGAGTCTGTGGTAAAGACGCCCAACGACTCACGCAGCCGTTCAAAGATCGGCGCATCGGGCAACTGCTGAGGCAGCCGCACACGGCCTCCAGGCAGTGCGTGCCGCCAGACGGCATAGCCGCGCTCGAACGTGATCACGGAGGCCGCCGAAGCGTCGAGGGCATCCATCAACTCATTGGCGGTCAGCTCGAGGATCTTGCCTTCATCCAGCAGCCCGCTCAACGCAGAAGAGAAGCGATTCACCAGAGCCAGGCGCTGCGAGCGCTCATCCAGCTCCGCTGCGCGACTCAGGCTCTCTTCGAACAGGCGTGCATTCTCCAGCGCCACGGCAGCCTGGCTGGCAAACGTGGTGCCCACCTGCATATGCTCTCGGCTATAGAAGTGGGACTGCCATTTCTCGAGAGCCAGTACGCCGATCACTTCATTCTTGGAGATCAGGGGCATCCCCAGCCACGAAAGGCGCGGCGCTTCGAGAGGCGGGAAACGCGGATCCAGGCGCACATCGCCGACCAGGATACCCTGACCGGTGCGGATCATCTCCTTGAAGAGAGTGCTGTCTTCCACGGCGAGAGTCAAGCCAAGGCGACTTTCGGTATCCGGGAATCCGCGCGCAGACGCCACGATCAACCGGTCCCGTTCACGGAGCCAGAGTGTCGCCGTATCGTACTGGATGACCGGCTGAAGCTGGTCGAGCAGCAGCGCCACAAGCTCATCGCGCTGCAGGCTGGAGGTGAGGGTTGTAGCGGCATCCGTGAGGGCTTCCAGTTGGGCAGCGCGCTCCTGTGTGGTTTGCACGAGGCGAACGTTTTGCAAAGACAAACCCACCTGCTGCGCCAGGGAAAGCAACAGGGTTTCATCTTCCGGCGTAAACGCAGCCGGCGTGTTGAAGTTATCCAGCACCAGGACGCCCACCGATTGCTCACCGGATTGGATCGGAATCATCAGGCTGGAAACAGGCAGCCGTCCGCCGGTCGCCTGACGATAGAGCAACAGCCCTTCCGTGGAAAAGATATAGTCGCGCGTAAACTGGACCTCATCCACGCGCAACGGGCGCTTGTTCTCGAAGACCTGGCCAGGCAGGGATTCGCCCGGATGATAGACAATCCGCTTCATCGTTTCATTGTCCGCGTAGCCCGACACGGCATGCGGAATGAGCTGACCGGTGTGTTCATCCCAGATCAGCACCACGCCGGCGTGGGCGGCATACAGGGCGCGCCGGGCGCTCTCCAGCAGCGCACGGACGATCCGTTCCGTATCCAGGCCGCGCAACTGGCGGCTGAAGTCGAGCAGCAGGTTCACTTCCTGCAAGCGGCGGCGTGTCTCGTTGAGCAGGGAAATATTCTGCAAGATGACGGAGGTCTGCCGCCCGATCTGGTGATAGACCTGCAAATCTTCATCGGTAAACGGCGGTATCGGCTCCGGGCTAACGGCCATCATGGCAGCAACCGTTTTCTTTTCGATTCGGATCGGAAGACAGATCAACGACTTGGCGCGCAGAGCGGAAAGCAGCGGCGTCTCTCGCCACTCCAGATCCTCATCAAGGTTCGAAATCAGGACCGCCTGCCCGCTCTGCAAACAGGCGCGCAGCGGATTTCGCTGCCCGAACAATGCCTCCGGGCTGGTTGCGCGGGGCACGTTTCCAAGCACGTGCAGCAGGCGCGGTCCTTCATTGGTCACTTCGGCGATCATTGCCACCGACATGCTCAGCTGGGTAAGGGTTTCGCGCGCCAGCGCCTGCAATGCCGAGGAGGCGTCGAGCTGACGGCTCACCGACTCCGTGATGGCAAGCCCGGCTCGAACGCGCTGTCCGCGCTGGTCCAGGTTCTGGATGGCGATGGTCTGATCGAGATCCTTGCGCAGCAGGAGCGGCAAATCGTTCTGCGTGAGGCTGATAAGACGCTGCTGTCTCTCCAAACCCGAAGAGAGCGTTTCGACTTTCGTGCGGAGTTGTGCGAAACGTGCGTGGTTGGCAATCGCCACCGCCGCCTGCGAGGCGAAAATCTCAAGCGCTTCAATGGTAGCCCGATCCGGTCGCAGTCCATCGCGCGGCGCATCGAAGCTCATAAGCCCGAGAGCCGCTCCCTGCTCGTCCTGCAGGGGAATGATCAGGAAATCATCCGGGTCCCAGGCGCTCGAGGATTTCCCGGTCTTATCGTCGAGGTCGAGCGTCACCATGTGGACATCTGCGGGAATGATCGGCGCTTCATCCACCGGGATGAAATAGGAATGGCTGATGCGGAACTGCGGCTTGAGCATCTGCTGGATACTGGCGAGTGGCTGGTTGCGCGCCATCAGCTCCGCCAGCGTATCCGGCGGAAAGCCTACCCCGGCAACTCGCCGCAACAAACCTGATTCGCGTTCGTAAACACTGATCAATACTGCCTGAAATGGCGTGCTCTCCTGGATGCCGACCGCGATTTTGCGTAGCAGCTGGTCGAGGGGCTGCTCGAAGTTCATAACGGTGCTGACCTCGGTCAGCTTGGTTAGCGTTTCGGCGCGTCGGCGCAAGATTTCGGTGCGCTGGCGCTGTTCCTGATAGCGTTGGACATTGCCCAGCGCAATCGCCGTCTGGGATGCCAGGGTCTGTGTGACTTCCAGCGCAGCCTGGTCGAAGAAGCCCGTCCGCCCGGAGTGCAGGTGGATGAGGCCAGCCGTCTTCCCCTGGCTCAAAATTGGGACCACAAGGGCAGAGCAAACGCCTTCATGGACAGCCGGCTCATCAATGAGCGAATAATCAGGAATGAGCTCGGGCTCGCCCTTCTCGATCACCCGCAGATCGATGGGAGAATACGTTTCCGGAAGCGTGCAGCCCAGCGCCAGATGAACCGGCGGCGGAACGCTGGAAACGCTCATGTCGAACAGCACGATCGAGCCGCACTCCGCCTGCGTGGTGCGCAAGACCTCATCATGCACGACCTCCAGCAGGAATCTCAAGTCGACCATCGAGTTCAACTCACGACTGACCCGTGCAACAGACGTCAGCTGTTCCACCCTGCGGCGCAGACTTTCATCGGTCTGAATGGAACGTGCAGCATCTTCGATGGCAGACGCAAGCTGCCCCGCAGCCGTCAGGATCACCTGCAGGTCATAGTTATTGAAAAACTCCGACCGGCGGCTCCCCATGACCAATTCCCCGAGACTGCGGTCTCGGACAATCAGTGGCACAATGATGACGGACTCTATTTGAAGCGCGTTGACCAGCGGTCGGTATATCGTCTGCACCTGGCGGTCGGAACTCAATCGCCCGGAGAGAATCGATCTCTGGCTCCCCGAGACCGTATTACGATATTGCGGCTCATCGGCATGCAAGCGAGCTAAAGCTTCAACCGAGTCGTCCAGCAGACCTGCCACAGAAGCGCGATGCAGGCGAAGCTCACCCACCTGCTCATCCAGCAGAAAGATGGCAACCAGGTCCGCCTGGAAGAGCCGGACCAACTCCTGCGTCGAAAAGCGCAGGACCTCGTCCAGAGTGGCGGCTGAGGCTGCCAGGCTTGCGATACGGCGCAAGGCATCGGAGCGCAGCGCACGCTGGCGTGTCCGCTCGACCACAAATGAGCTCTCGATAATCCCTGCCGCCTGATCTGCCACCGTCTTGATCAAGCGAAGCTCGGAAGCAGAAAAAGGAACGGCAGACTGGCTATGGTTCGACAGCTGCAGGTAACCGACAAAGCGTTCTCCGGAAACCAGCGGCGCCAGCACCGACTCACGCAGGCTGGCAGCCTGGGCAAGGTCCTGCAATCCAAGCTCACGCCAGGTCTGGTCGCCGGCAGCGTTGCGCGTGATGATGAGGGTCCGCTCAGCCAGCAACTTCTCGGCGGCGCTTTCCGGCTGGATGGTGGTGCGATAGATCTCGACAATGTGCTCTGGTAGACCCTGGAAAGGGATCTGCCCTTCCAGCGTCCGCTTGTTCTCGTCGTACAATAGGAAGCCCAAAATATCCACGGAAAACAGAGGAGCGACGGTGTCAACCAGACGACCGATGAGGTTGGTGTAATCCTGCGAGGCGCTGAAGACCTGGGCAAGCCGGGCGAGGCTGCCCAGCTCGGCAGCGCGGCTCTGCTCGCTTGCGAAGAGCACAGCATTGCGCAGACTGTACGCCGCTTGCCCGATCACAAGCTCAAGCAGCGCCTGGTCATGCTCTCCGAGAACGCCGGGCGATAGATGGCCGACCTCCAGCGCGCCGACAAGCTGTCCATCGGCGAGCAGCGGCAATCCTAAATAAGACTGTACCGGAGAGCGTCCCTTGATCTCCGGCAGAGTAAGGTCGGGGACACGCGTATCCGGGACCAGAAGGGCTTTCCGGCGAGAGCGCACCACCCCTGTCAGTTCCCCAAACTGGGTGTGAGCGGCACGGATGACCTCTGAAGAGCCGGACGATTCCAACGTGTAAGGAACGAGGGACTGAGTTGCTTCCTCCCAGACCTTCAGCTCCAGCACATCTGCCGGGACAAGATGAGAGACATTTAGCAGGATGGCATGGATGGTGTCGTCTAGATCCAGACTCGCCGAGACACTGGTCCCGAACTCAGAGATAAGCTGT
Source organism: Anaerolineales bacterium (assembly GCA_035463495.1). Taxonomy (GTDB): domain Bacteria; phylum Chloroflexota; class Anaerolineae; order Anaerolineales; family Villigracilaceae; genus Defluviilinea. The sequence continues at coordinate 9,434 of DATHTH010000113.1, forward strand.
AGAGTGGAGGAATCGCCTCGGGCGTCACTCGTGCCATTGGTTAACTCCACATTTCGCATGGTGATAAACATGACCGGAAATGGGCCCGGCACCTGGTACGATGTCGCATCCACCAGCCGCCCACCCACCGACAGGCGCTTCTGTCCCTGTCGAGCACAGAGATTGAGGAGATCCTCGCCCGGGCGCGCCCGGCGTACCAGGCGCTCGAGATCGGCAGGCTCCCCCTCACGCAAACCAAACCATTCCCGCGCAAGGTCGTTGATATATTCGACGCGCCCACCGAACTGCACGGTGAGGATCGCTTCGTTTAGATTGGAAGAATCGGGGGAAAGAGATGCAGCGTGAACATCCGGTGCCACCGAGGCATTACGTGGCAGACGGCGCAGCACGATGACCACCAGCACAGGGACGATCAATCCCAGCGCCAGGAGTATGAATGCGAGGCTTACCTCCAGCCCGGCGATCATCGTCCGATAACACCTTATCCGCTGGACGCGGTGTCCTGCCGGCGTGCCTCAGCAGACAATTCAGTGATCTCACGAATATCGGCAAAAGAGTGTTGGCTCGCCGAGACAACCCCCACCGCCATATTCATGAACGGCACTTTCACCATAGTTCCGTTGGAGGCAGGCGATTGAACGAATCCCTGCTGGCGATCCATGAAGTTATAGTGCGTCTGTACCTCCTGGTTGAATCGCTCCTTGAGACGACTCTTGATCGCTTCCGCTTTTTGCTCAGTGGTGATCACAATGAAATTATCGCCACCTGCGTGACCGATGAAGTCGGACGTGGTACCCAGCTCATCGACCACTTCACCGATCAACATAGCGGTAAAGCGCAGGACATCATCGCCAGCTACAAAGCCATACACATTCTTGAATGGCTCAAAGTGGGAAATTCCGGCATCGAGCAGCGCCCACCCCTTCTCGCGGATGATGCGACGCAGCTGTTCTTCGATGAGGCGCCCTGCAGGAAGCCCCGAACGCGGGTCGGTCAGGCTCTCGCGTTCGGAGCGGCGGATAGCCCCCTGGACCCGCAGCTTAAGCTCCTCGATATCGAAGGGCTTGGTGATGTAATCGTCCGCGCCGAGCTCCAGTCCCTGCAGCTTGTCGCTGCGCTCGTCCTTTTGTGTGAGGAAGATCACAGGGATGTGGCTGGTGCGCATGTTCGTACGCAATGTGCGGCAGACCTCATAGCCATCGATATCCGGCAGCATAATGTCCAGAACGATCAGGTGCGGCAGAACCTGTTTTGTCTTCTCCAGCGCGTCGGCGCCGCGCATGGCAACATCGACGTCGAAATCCATGCCGCTGAAGTAGATCTTGAGCATGTTCCCGATGTCGATATCGTCTTCTACAACTAACAGGCGGGCTTTTCCCATAAGCAGCCTCCAATTATGTGTGCGCTACACGCAACTTGCGGGCGTTCCTCGCATTGCGGCGCACGGTTTCGATATGTTGGGGTGTGACCTCTCGCTCGAAAGAACGGAACCCGCTCAAGCGAAATCCGTGCTTCGTGGCGATGCGACCTATCTCTTCCACACGTTCTCTCGTCAAGTGCTTACCCAGCGTATAATCCTCGAAGCGACCCTCGAGCGCCAGGGCAATTGTTTCCGCCATGCAGGCATACGCCTTTCCGGGCGGAAAACCGAAGTTAAAATGGAAATCAACGGGGCCTGGCACGTCAACCATGCCGCCGTCAATCACTAATATATCATCTCTCGCCGCTGCCACCATTGCAGAAACATCACGGGGACGGGCAACATCGCAGACGATACTGCCCGGCAATAAGTGCTCCGGGCGGATAACATCGTGGATGGCGCTGGTAACGGTCAGGATCAGCTGGGCGTCTGCTAAAACATCCATCGTTGTGCTGGCAATCAGTTCCGCCCTCGCGCCCGGCTGCAGCCTGTCGCGCAGCTCCTCCAGCGCTGCCTGTCTGCGGCCGATCAGATACAACCTCTCCACATCATCTGCCAGCAGCTCCGCACAGACCCGCCCGATGGTTCCGGTTGCGCCAACAACGGCTGCCGTCGCCTTTCCCATGGGGATATTCATTACCCGCGCGGCTCCACGGAGAGAATCCACCGCCACAATCACAGTATACGAATCTCCCGTCGTTACGGGCACATCCAGGGCTTTTGCGATTGTAACACCGGCGTCGCCGACCACGGAGGTATAGGCGCCCAGTCCCAAAATGTTGGCGCCCCGTTCCTCCGCCATGCGCCCGGCCTGGATGATCTTGCGATAAACCGTCTGCTCGGGGAGCTGAAGCATACGTCGCGGTGTATAGGGACAGGCGAAAAACCAGCCCTTGATTTCCTTGCCGGTCGCCTCGGATTTGATCCCCTCGATCTCTGAGATAAACAGCGGGGGGAAAAACGTGGAGAAGAAATCGATCTGCCTTTCACTTAATACATGCCCCAGGAAAGGAAACTTGCGGCTTACATCCCGCTTCGGGTCAATGGGATGAATAATGAACGCGAAACTGTCCACAGGCTACCAGGATTCCAACTGGGCCTCGCCGGGGCGGGGATACAAGCGTCTGTGCAAGCCGGCTGCTTTCATCTGGTGGTGATCGCTGTCCTCGTAACGGACATCCCGATCTATGACCCGGCGCTCTCTCGAAGCCGCCAGGACCACGTCCGACTCGATGGTGCGTGCGGGATAGACGATCATCCCGGAGCCGAGTCGGCAGTTGTGCCCGACCGCGCTGCCGATCACCGGACGATGAGAGTCAGTTAGCTTACCTTGCCCGTCCAGGGCGCGGATCGGGGCGGGGATCAGGTTGTAATCGGTAAAGGTAGAGCCAGCGCCGATGAAGGTATTGCGCCCAATAACACACATTTGCAGACAGGTATTTTGCGCGATCATGCTGTTTTCCATCACGGTGGTCATGAACAGCGCCGCTTTGAACGGCAGGAATGTCCCATCACCCACCACCGATAACATCAGCTGCACATCCTGTGAGATATTGACGTTATTGCCTATGATACAGTTCTCGATCACTGCGCCTGCGTTAATGGTGACGTTATCTCCGATCGTTGTGGGACCGTGAATGACGGCACGCGGATCGATCACGCAATTTCTGCCCACTGTCACCAGCTCCGAACATTCCAGAATCTGCCGGCCTTCATACAATGCTTTTGCCAGTATCCCCAGCTTAAAGCCCAGATCTTCATTCAGGCGCTTTTCGAAGCGAACGCCGCGTGAGAACAAGCCAAAGATGATGTCGGCAACAAAAATGTGCACCCAGGAATCGATCGCGATCAAGCTGCGTAAAGGAACCTGAAATGTCAGGTCGCCGCTCTGGTCTGCCATATAGGTCGGCACATGATAGTATCCAAGCTCGCGCGCTTCGAGATTGATCACCAGCGGTTCCACATCCGCAACCGGTCCATTCGGGTAGTACCACAAATCGGCAAGGAAACGATCGCCGGCTGGCGTGTAAGACGTAGAAAGAGGCAGGGCATGCTCTCTAAAAGCAATGTCGTCGGAGGAGAACGCCGCGCGGCAGGCGCGGTTCCGCCTGCGGGCGAGATCGATGAAGATATTGATATATTCGGCGTCGAAGAAGATGTTGTCCCGGTAGACGATCATCTCGTCGCGCTGCTGTGGGAAGCGCTGTCCCGGCTTTAGCTCCACTTCCCGGGTTGTGTAGGGTGTAAGGACATTTCTCTGATGCAACCACAGGGGATTATTCTGGATGCGCAGATCCCGTGCAGGCTCATTAAAGGGTGTAATCGACTGCGGAGCATGGAGAATGACCTTGAGCATTTCAAGGCAATTATTCCACAAAACTGACAAAACAGGGACAATAAGACACAGCCCTGCTGCACAGTGGATTACAGATTTGTTGGGGAGATGAGATTGTCTAGAAGATGGGCGACTGATCGACCACGATGGTGCAAGAGCCGTCCCCTGCGGCGATGCAGGTCTGTTCCTCGACCGTGAACACTTTGCCGCCGCTCACCCAGTAGAGCGCTTCCTGGAGCAACCCCACTGCCAGGTGACAGACGGGATCTGTCGTTTTGCGCTCCCAGCAAAGCGGGCAGCGCTCGATATGCCATAGGATCTGCCCGCCTGCCACTTCCACCCGCACCTGCTGGTCAGTGAACTTGTTGAAGAGCTCGGCAAATGCTCTTGCCCCAGCCTGCAGTTTCGCCGGTAGCGGCAGGAGGCGGAACGCCATTTCGGTCAACCCCATTTGTGTCCCATACTGGCGCACTCCGTAACTGAAGCAGGCGCGGCCGATCCGTAACGCAAGACCGCGGCCGCCATGCGGACCATATGCCTGCTCGAGGACCTGCGTGAGGTGACTGACGGTAGAAAAGGAAAAGCCCAGGCTGGTGTTATCTGGGGGATAGTTTTCAATCAGAGAGGGGAGCGAAGCCAGATGTAGAACGGCATTGACCCCCGTGCGCCCCATCACCTCCTCCATGGACAGCAGGATGATCCGTCCCATGCGATTGGGATAGTAATATTCTTTGGTATTTATCATAGGGTCACCGAGGGGGTTGGAGATAGGGATGTGGATGCCTGCGGAGCTGGAGCCGACTCCTTCAGGTCCAGGAAAGCTTTCAGGCGTTCCCCAAAGTTTTGAGGCTCCTCCAGCATGGGGAAATGCCCGGCTGCCGGGAAGCGCTCGATTTGCGCATGTTCAATGCCCTGCTTCATGGGCTGCCACTGCCGGGGGTCCACAATCACGTCGCGGTCCCCGTACATGCCCATCGCCGGGACTTTGATCTGACCAAGCATTGGGCGCAGGTCGGTCCGGCGCAGGGAGGCAATCGAGAGCAGGAATGATTCCAGGGTGGTGCGCGAAAGGTCGCGGTCCATCATCTCCGCGAAGCGCTCGTCGCGGCAGATAATAGGCGAAGCCACCCGCATGCCGAAACGAAAGAGATCCATCATGTTAAAGAGCAGGAACGCAATAGGACGATATCCAGCCCACTTGAGCGGCAGCGCCAGCGATGACCCCACCATGGGAGAGCCGACTACCACGACCTTGCTCACGCGTTGCGGATACTTGATGGCGACAGACAGGCTGACCGTGCCACCCATGCTGTGACCGACAAGCGGCGCATTCGCAATGCCTAGCTGCTCCATGAATTGATCGACGAGGCTGACGAAATCCTGCACGGCGTACGTCTCGCGTTTTTTCCCCGACTCGCCAAAACCCCAGAAATCCAAGGCATAGGTACGATAGAACTTTCCGAGGAAACCCATGGTCTCCTGCCACAAGCCCCACGAACCTAACCAGCCATGTAAAAGGATGACAGGCTTGCCGCGCCCGTACACCTCATAATGCACGATGCCCTGATCTGTGGTGATCGATGACACGGTGGCTTACCGGGTCCCCTACTCTCCCGACTCCATTTCAGCAAGAATGCTATACAGCAATTCCAGAAGCACAGATTTGACGGTAGCTTTATCGGTGGCGATGCAGGGCAGAAATTTCACCCTGCTGTCCAGGCGCAGGGCATGGCGCATATCCTCCAATTCCCAGGCGTCTTCGCGATCCTGTTTGTTGGCTGCCACTACATAAGGTGTGGGCGCATAGGCTCGGAAGGTCTCCAGGATCGAGCGCGCCTCGCGGAACGTCTCGGGGCGGGTGCTGTCCACCATCACAATGAAGCCAAGCATGCCCTCGGACAGGATCTCCCACATGAAATCAAAGCGCTTTTGACCGGGTGTGCCAAACAGATACAGGACCAGGTCCTCGTCCACGGTAATGCGCCCAAAGTCCATGGCGACCGTGGTCGATTCCTTAACGGAGCGCTCGGCGGCGCTGGAGATCTTGCGCTCGGTGGAAACGACATCGATTTCACTGACCGACTGGATGAATTCCGTCTTGCCAGCGCTGAACGGCCCGGTGACCACCATTTTTACTGTTTGCATAAATGCGTATCCTTCTTAATAAAGGATTCAATCATTACAGCGAGCGAATGCGCCCAATTAATCTGTTGACGAGGGATTTCTGTTCCTCTTTATTCTGCGTGGGGAACGTTTTCGGGCTCATGGGGATGACCATGCCTTCAGGCCGGATAATTTCGACCAATCCCGCCTGCAGCAATCCATACACGATGCGGCGCACCTCAAGGTCGTTCATCTTGTTGGTCTGTGCGATCTGCTTCATCGTGTTGCGGGGATTGATGTACGAGACCACCCGCCACTCCTCGACGCTCAGGTTGACATTTTTCAACGGCCGGTCCGTAAACTTGAGAGCCATATCCAGGCTGGGGATTTCGTCCTGCAACTGCTCCCATTCGCGCAGCTGGCGAGAGCCTTCGATAATGATATTTTCCAGGTCGAGGCGCACGTTGATGCGGTCCTCGGGCGGCAGCATTCCCCCTTCGAAGCGGAAAAAGCCTTCCACCCAGGTGAAGAGGCGGCGGATAATTTCTGTAAAATAACTCTGTAAATTAAGTAAGATTTCTTCCTGAGTGAGATACCCCGCGTTGATCAACATCAATCCCAGCTCTTTGTCTGAAATTCTTCCTGCCCTCTCGACGATCGCCCGGTACTGGTTCACGGTGAGTTTGTTGGCTTTATGCAGCACTGCAGCCAGGCTGCCATCTTCCTGACCTACGCGGGCATACGCCAGTTTCCCGTCCCGAAAAGAAATGTAGGCTTGTTCTGAGGGGCCATCGACGACGAGCGTGCCGGTCTTCTGAGCCAGATTGACCAGATTAAGCAGCTGTGTAATTGTAAAATCCCGGAGATTACCGCGCAAAGCCATAAATACCTCAATAAATCTCCCATGAGGGAGATGTAAAAAGATTATACATGCAAAGACAGGGATGCGCAAACAGCGTCACGGGGATTGAAAAGATATTGGAAGGCAGCGGCTTTGACGATGATACACTTAGAAGAGGATCCCGGTTGGCCCGTGAGGTTTATGAAACCGGTGCAAAGAGAAATCTATGAATAGAATCATTCCCATCTTCTTTCTCAGCTTGAGTCTGCTGGTTGTCAACAGGGTATTTGCCTCGCCGCTGCCAGATACAGCCGATCTACCGCTTGCAGCAGATTCTCCACCCTTGCAGACGACTCAGACACCCATCCCGACGTCAGCACCGGGCGGATCGGAAGCACCCGCACCAGCCGGACCGCCTCTCTCCCTGACGTTGACCCTGCTGGGGCTATGCTGTGCCTTTCTCATTCTTATTGGCGTCGTCGTCCTGGGATTTGTCGTCCGCCGGGAGAATCGCCAGGTGGTAAAGAATGAATAGTCTCCCTGTTTGGAGGGAAAGAATTCAGGGTCTTGCTTCTACGGCAAACTCGACACGCTCGATTCTGCCTCCCAGGCTGGATAATAAAAATTCAAATGGCAGGGTTCCGCCCGGGGATAAGCCCCCGTCCCATTCCCAGCGGCGCATGCCAATGACACGACCATTCTCGTCGTATGCGGTCCCGCTCACCCAGACCTGGGAGGCAGGGGAAGCCTCGGCTGGCAGCAACACCTGCCCGGTGACGCGCGCGCTACGGCCATCGGCATTAACCCGAACCAGCGTATTATTTACGCTTGCGGGCAAATAACGTTGATCACCCGGTAACAGGCGGATCGCGGTCAACACTTGCACCTGCGGTCTCGCATCGGCTGGCACATCGGGAGGGAAGAACACAGTTAGAGGCAAGGCGGTATTGGGCGGGAGAATGTTAAGTGGGAGAAGGGCAGGCTGGCTTGCCAGGACCGCTCCCTCTGAGTTCACCAGTGTCACCTGCGCACTGACGTTTTCCATGAGATCAGGCGAATCGTTATACGCCAGCACAAAACACCATATGCCGTTATCCGCAGTCGGATAACACTCGATCTGCTCAATGGTAAACAGCGCCGGGGTAGGCGTCGGCTCCCCGGAGACGTTTTCCGGGCTGCTGGGAATGTGGATCACATGCCCCACCGACATGGCATTGGGTGAGATCTCGGGGTTTGCGGCGATCAGCTCATCCATCGAGACTCCAAAACGCAGCGCGATGCTGCTGATCGTATCGCCTTGCTGGATGGTGTAGGCGAACGGCGTCGGGGTGGGAAGAGGTGTCTCTGCAGCGACCACCCCCTCGGGGGTCTGCATGGTTCCCGTCGGCGAGATCCGGCTGGGGGTGGAGGTAAAAAAGGGAATGAGGGTGGAAGGCTGTGGAGGTGAGTCAATTCTCTGCGAAGCACAGGCGGTAAGGGAAAAGAGGAAAGAGGAAAGGAGAAAGTAGAGGGCAGGATGCGGAGCGCTAAGCATGACAAGATTATAATTGCCGCAAAATAACAACTGGAGGAAACATGGAATATCGTCATCTGGGAAAGGCGGGGATACGCGTCAGCGAGCTGTCATTCGGCTCGTGGGTTACGTTTCACACACAGGCAGATGTAAAGGCAGCCGTGGATATGATGTCCGCCGCTTATGAGGCAGGCGTCAATTTTTTTGACAACGCCGAGTCCTATGCAGGCGGAGAATCAGAAAGGGTCATGGGTGAGGCGCTCAAACAATTGGGCTGGCGGCGGGGCAGTTATTTGATCTCCACGAAGCTCTACTGGGGCTTGCACAATGGGGTAAACGAAAAAAACACGTTGAATCGCAAGCGTCTGATCGAAGGCATCAATGGCTCGCTCGAGCGCCTGCAGCTCGACTATGTTGACTTGTTGTTCTGCCACCGCGCCGACCGGACGACACCCATTGAAGAGACGGTCTGGGCGATGCATAATATCATTGAATGGGGCAAAGCAATGTATTGGGGCACATCGGAGTGGTCGGCGGCGGAAATCGTCTCCGCGATTGAAATTGCCCAGCGCCATCATCTGCACAAACCCATCATGGAACAGCCTGTCTACAACCTGTTCGAGCGCCATCGATTCTCAAGGGATTATGAACGTGTCTACCGAGAATATGGCTACGGCACAACAATCTGGAGCCCACTCGCCTCGGGCTTGCTTACGGGCAAATACAGCAAGGGCATCCCGCCCGGGAGCCGCGGGGCTCTAGAAGGCTATGACTGGTTGCGCGACCAGCTCACAGATAAGCAAAAACTGGCAAAAGTCCAGGCGCTGGAGGGACTTGCAAAGGAATTGGATTGCACGCTTTCCCAACTTGCCCTTGCCTGGTGTCTGAAGAACCCCTATGTGAGCACGGTCATCACCGGGGCCAGCCGCGTGGAGCAGGTGCACGAAAACATGAAGGCGAGTGAAGTCAGCCCCAAGCTCACTCCGGAAATTATGAAACAGATCGACAATATATTCATAGGGCAGAAAGAAGAAGAGGAAGATTAGTCTTCTATAGGTGGGATAGAACCCTCCAGCCTGTTTTCTTGTAGGGCTCTATCCCCTCATGGAGTTTCAATAGAGAAAGCATCACCGTTACAGGAAGAAAATGGAACCTCACAGCCTAACCGGACAAGAGGATGCACTTCCGTCTACTCGTGCCAAATCCAAGCTTGGCATCGTCGGTATCGTTCTTGCCCTCCTGGGCTCTGTCCTGTATTAGGGTTCGCTGATACTTGGGTTTTTCATTCTCGCGGCTGGGGGTGGGCTGGACATTATGTATCCCCCTACCGGAGAGCTGATGTTTTTTATATTTGCCGGCTTGTTCCTCGTCTCTGTCGGCGGCATTCTGGGGGCCATAGATCTGGTACGAGAAGAGAACGTAGTAGCAGGGGCCTTCGCCCTGATATTGGGGATAACTCCATTAGCCCTTTCTATCGCCGTGGCGCTGATCGCCACATTTGGCTAGCTCGCTGCTCATCATAGTCGCATGTTGCCACTGTCCAGCCCCGTAAGGCCAGACAGTGGCAACAGGTTATTCCATGCCTACAGTAAATATCCCACCAAAAAGGACAAATTCGGCTATATTTTGTGACATTCATCAGACCTCTTCTCAGTCCCCATTAATCTCTACATGTAAAATATACACGCATCAATTTTTGCAATTCATCTGTAACCGTTCGCATCGGAGGTTATTGTGCGTATCAACAAGTTTGTGATCGGCGGCATCCTCATTCTCCTGGCAGTCGTCTTCCTGATCTGGACCTCTACAGCCGCAAGCGCTGAATACTTCCTGACCATCGACGAGCTCAATGCAAAGGGATCCGAGGTCGTAGACAAGAACCTGCGTGTTTCTGGCGCGGTGATCGGCGACTCAATTCAGTACGACCCCCAGAGCCTGACCCTGAGCTTCGAAGTGGCCCATGTGCCCGCCGATAATCTGGCGATTGAATCCGAAGGTGGTCTCGCCGAAGTGCTGCACCAGGCTGTGATGGATCCCTCGCGCTCCCGCATGAAAGTAGTCTATGTTGGTCCCAAGCCTGACCTGCTGCGCAATGAGGCGCAGGCGATCGTGACCGGTCACCTCGGCGCGGATGGGGTCTTCTATGCGGAGGAGCTGCTGCTCAAGTGTCCCACTCGTTACGAGGAAGCCGTGCCCGAGCAGGCCGGATAGGATTGATAAGACCCTAAAGGTCTGTCCGGCCTTTGGGGTCTTTTTTTGAAGGAGCCTTGATGATCGCTGATTTCGGTTTTGGTGTCTTACTTATCACCTTCTTTGTGGCGCTCTATAGCGTCTTTGCTGCTTTTTATGGCGAGCGCAAACAAATCCCCGCCATGGTGGAAAGCGCCCGCCGAGCGATGCTGCTGACCTGGCCGCTGTTGACCCTGGCCTCTGCGGTCATCATTTATCTCCTTGTCAACAATCATTATGAGGTGCAGTTCGTCTACGAAGTCACCAGCCGCTCGATGCCCATGTATCTCAAGATCACAGCCTGGTGGGGCGGTCAGGCTGGCTCTCTGCTCTTCTGGTCCTGGTTAATGGCTGCCTTCACTTCCCTGGTGACCCTCCGCAAATGGGACCGTGACAGCGAGTTCCTGCCGTGGGTGATCGTCGTCGCGGGCATCACGATGGCATTCTTTATCGGAATGAATGTCTTCTTCGAGAATCCGTTTGCGAAGCTGTATCAGACGTTTGACGGTGTCGCCGCGTATACACTGCGACCGGCAGACGGTGTGCTCTTCACCCCGGCGGATGGGCAGGGGTTGAATCCACTTTTGCGTCACCCGGGCATGATCATCCATCCACCCATGCTGTATCTGGGCTTTGTCTCGTTCGTCATCCCCTATGCCTTCGCCATCGCGGCGCTGATCACCGGCCGCACCGACGATCGCTGGATCCGCGTCACCCGGCGCTGGACGCTCTGGGCATGGCTGTTCCTCTCCTTCGGCCTCGTGCTCGGCGGGCGCTGGGCATACGACGTGCTCGGCTGGGGCGGTTACTGGGGCTGGGACCCGGTGGAGATTGCGGCCTTCATGCCCTGGCTCACAGGCACCGCCTTCCTGCACTCGGTGATGATCCAGGAAAAGCGCGGCATGTTGAAGCACTGGAATATGCTGCTGATCATCCTGACCTATGACCTGGTCATTTTTGGCACCTTCCTGACACGCTCGGGCGTGCTCTCATCAGTGCACTCGTTCGCGCAGAGTGCAATCGGTCCTCTGTTCTTTGCCTTCATAGGTTTTACCCTGATCAGCTCCGTGGCGCTGCTGATCTGGCGCTGGAGCAGCCTGCGGTCCGAGACCGAGATGACCTCGGTGCTCTCACGCGAAGCCCTGTTCCTGTTCAACAACCTGCTCTTCATGAGCATCCTGGTCGTCTGCTTCTGGGGCGTGATCTTTCCGCTGATCTCGGAATTATTCACGGGACAAAAAGTGACGGTGGGCCCTCCCTTTTACGAGCGCGCCACCGCGCCACTCTTCGGTGCGTTGATGCTGCTGATGGGCATTGCTCCGCTCTCGGCATGGGGGCATTCAACCGTCAAGACGTTGGGACGCGCCATATGGAAACCAATTGTCGGCGCGCTGGCAATCACCGCAGTGCTCTTTGTGACCTACACTCAGAAGATCGGCGCGTTGATTGGTTTCTTCCTGATTGCTCTCGTTCTCCTTGTGACCATCTATGAGTACTGGCGCGGCGCGTATGCCCGCCAGCGCAGCCAGGGTGAAAACATCTTCACCGCGTTCTGGAACTTGACCGGGCGTAACCGCCGCCGCTACGGCGGGTATATCATCCATCTCAGCATGATGCTGATGGCGATCGGCATCATGGGCATTGAGATCTTCCAGATGGAAACCCAGGGGACGCTCCAACAGGGGCAGACAATGTCACTGGGGAAATATGAACTGACCTATCGTGAGATCGCGCAGTGGGATGACCGACCAAGCGGCGTGAACTATCGCCGCGCCGTCCTGGATGTGTACGAGGACGGTGAGTATCTGGGCCAGCTCGCCCCGCGCATCGACTATTATTATGACTCTCAGCAGAACATGACCATTCCGGGTCAACGCTCGACGCTGAGGGATGACCTGTACATCCTGCTGGTGGACTGGGAGCCCGTTGGCGCCAGTGGCGCGACCTTCAAGGTATTTGTCAATCCGCTGGTGAACTGGTTGTGGCTGGGAAGCTTCCTGTTCCTGGCTGGCGTGATCATTGCCGCCTGGCCCGAGAAAGAAACGGAGCGTGTTCCAGTGAAAGCCAGGGCACGCCTGCCACAGAAGCAAACCAGCGCGGCGGACTGAAGCCGCGGGCAAATAGGTATACAGAATGCGAAAATCGCGTAGCGCTCTTTTTGTTCTACTTCTGACACTCATTGCCGCTGGCGTGATGACCGGTCCTGCCTATGCACAGGATCCTACGCCTTCGGATGATGAGGTGAACCGCATCGCCAAAAATCTGTACTGCCCGGTCTGCGAAAGCACCCCGCTGGACGTGTGTCCCACCGAAGCCTGCCGGCAGTGGCGGGAGCTAATCCGCAGCATGCTGGCAGAAGGCAGGAGCGAGCAAGAGATCCAGCAGTATTTCGTGACCCAGTATGGAGCACGTGTCCTCGCGGAGCCGCCGAACCGTCTGGTCACGTATCTTGTCCCGGCGGTTGCCATTCTGCTGGGTGCGTTCATGCTCTTCCGCGGCTTCCAGATGTGGATGAAGCCGGCGGTCACGGAAACAGGTGCTGCGGAAAGAAAAGTGGAGCCGGTGCAGGATCCCTATGTTGCCCGGCTCGAGGAAGAGTTAAAGAAGAGAAATTAGGCTGCAATAATCCTGGCCAGGGCTGAACAAATGGGCTTATATCAAACGTCCACGCCTTTGCACGAATAAGTAAAGTAGAGAACTTCATGACAGAAACATCCATCCCCGCCCCGCGCCGCGGTGTGCCGATCTGGGCACAGGTCATCATCTGGGTTTTCCTGGTGGCTCTGCTGGCGATCGTCGCTCTCGGACTGCAGCGGGCACAACAAGGCACCGTCCAACCCGGACACGTAATCGATAGTTTCTCACTGCCGCTGTACAGCGGTTATGAAGTAGACGGTCAGAGTGAAATCCACCTTGAAGATCTGCGCGGCAAGGTAGTGGTCATTAATTTCTGGGCTTCATGGTGCAAGCCGTGTGAGCAGGAAGCCGCCGACTTGCAGCAAGCCTGGACGGAATATGAACCGACCGGCGAGGTGGTCTTCCTTGGCGTGGACTACGTGGATACCGAGCCCGAAGCGCGCGTTTATCTCAAGAAGTTTGGCATCACATACCCAAACGGTCCCGATCTCGCAACGCGTATCTCACAGTACTTCCGCATCAAGGGCGTCCCGGAGACCTACTTTGTCGACCAGGATGGCGTTCTGCGCTATGTGCAGGTGGGTCCATTCACCTCAATCGAGCAGATTCGCGCCCAGATCGACCCACTGCTCGAGCAGAGGGATCAGTAATGGAACTAACAGCCATTTTCTTTTCTCTTGCAGTCCTGACGCTGGTGGGAATTTATCTCTATGCGCCTTTCATGGAGCGGCGTGCCCGCCGCGTCACAGAAGAGGAGCACGAGCTATCTGCCTTGATGGCGGAACGTGACCGGGTCATCAACTCGCTTCAGGAGCTTGACTTCGATTTCAGGCTGGGAAAGATCCCGGAAGAGGACTATCCGCTCCAGCGCTCTACCCTACTGCAGAAAGGCGCCGAGGTTCTCAAACAGATCGACTCGCTCGCTCCGCAGGCTGCTTCTGCGCAGGATACCGAGGCGCGCCTGGAGAGAGCCATTGCCGCGCGCCGCGCAGATGCCTCCGTCGCGCAAGTGAGCGTCGCCGATGACGATCTCGAAGCCATGATCGCCGCCCGCCGCAAAGGACGCAGGGAGAAATCGGCAGGGTTCTGCCCGCGCTGCGGCAAGCCTGTCATGGTGACCGATCGCTTTTGTCCCGCATGTGGAAAGTCGCTTAGCTAAACCGTCAGTCTGAGGAACTTAATGAAATTTCGTTTTGCAGTTTTCGTGGCTCTCGCTTCGCTCGCATTCCTGCTGGCAGCCTGCAACTTTACCATGGCAGCAGATGTGACTCCCCCTCCAGACTACATCCCGCCTACGCCCGCCGCAACCCTGGGTCCGCTGTACCCTGCGCAGGCGCCGAGCACAAAGAACGGCGCTCTGATCTTCGTCGAGAAGTGCGCTGCCTGTCACGGCGACACGGGTCTGGGCGATGGAGAACAGGGCATCCAGCTAGGTGTCACGGTCCCGGCATTCGGCTTGCCGGAGATTGCTCGGCCTGCCTCGCTGGCGCAGTGGTATACGGTGGTGACGCAGGGAAACATGGAGCGCTTTATGCCGCCCTTCGCCAGCCTGAGTGACCAGGAGCGCTGGGACGTGGTTGCCTATGCCATGACGCTGCACACGACCGAGGCCGAGCTTGAGCAGGGCAGGCAGCTTTTCGAGGCTAACTGCGCGAATTGCCCGCTAGAATTTTTCATGGATCAGACGCGCATGTCGGAGCTGAGTGAAGTGGAGCTGGCGCGCATCGTCAGGCAGGGGAACGACGAAATCCCGGCGTTCGGCGCGGATTTGACAGATGAAGAAATGTGGTCTGTTGCGGCGTATTTGCGGACGCTCTCCTTCGATACCTCGCCGGTGGTCGCTGCACCGGAAGTCACGGCGACAGCGCAGCCGGAGGGTACAGTCACCGGCACCGAGCAGGCACAAGCCACAAGCGAAGTGACAGCAGTCGCCCAGTCCGGGTTAGGACCTGTGAGCGGTATCATTGAAAACAGGACAGGCGAGGAGCTTCCCTCGGATCTCACAGTCACACTGCGCGGCTACGATCACGGCGCCGACCCAAGCATGGGCGCCCAGCAAGTCTTCACACGCGAGGCCCGTGTAGATTCGGAGGGCTCGTTTGTCTTCGAGAATATCGAGATCCCGGCCAACCGCATCTTCCTCGCAGAGATCACATACGATGGAGTGGCTCTGCAATCCGGCTACGCGATTGTGAACGAAGGCGACAGTGAGGTGAGTCTGCCTGCTCTCCAGGTGTACAGGAAAACAGAAGACACATCCCGGCTCGTTATCGATGAAACCCGCATCTTTCTGGAGTATGGGACAGACAACGTGCAGATCTTCGAGGTCTATACCTTCCGAAATCCGGGCGACGAGATCGTGGTTGTAGAGTTGAGTGAAAATGGCGAGATCCCGTTCATGAAACTACCTGAAGGAGTCTCGGGGGTCGGGTATGAGCCGATGCAGGATAGCGAGACTTTCCAGTACACCGGCGATGGACTCGCCATCCCGCCAAGCGAAGGCTCCTATGGCATGATCGCGTTTGCCTCCTTGCCGAAAGCCAGAGAGCTGGAGCTGCGGCAGGAATTTGTACTGCCGACTTCCCTGGTTACCGTCTTCGTGCCCGAGGGAGTCAGCATCGAGACCGCACGGTCGACCGACCTCGGCGTGCAAGCCATTCAGGACTTCAACTTCCAGATCTACGAGCTGGGCGCCGTGAATGCGGGCGAACAGTTGGAGTTCACCGTCGCAGGCACACCCAGAGATTCAGGCGCGGCCTCTTCGTCTACCCAAACCGGGACCAACCAGAATCTCTTGATTGGGGCGGGGGCGCTGGGGGTTGCGCTGATCCTGGCAGGCGCGTGGATGTATTTGCGCGATCGCAATCATGCAGATGACGAAGCCGGTGAGACGGAGACAGATGAGTTCAAGTCTTCGGAGGAAGTGATCGATGCCATTATCGCCCTCGATGATCTGCACCGTGCGCGTAAAATTTCTGATGAGGCGTACCAGAAGCGGCGTGCAGAACTGAAGGGAATCTTGAAGGAAAAGATGTGAGATACACTGGCGTCGAGCGGAGGCGCAACAGCGCCGCAGTCGAGACGGCTGTATGCGGGGAAATACGGATTAATTCGCACGCTTCGACCTCGCTACGCTACGTTCCTCGTGAAAGAACCAGATGATCACCGTCAAAAAGCTTGTCAAGCGATTCGGGTTGAAAACCGTGCTGCGCGGCGTGGACTTCGAGGTCCAGCCGGGTGAATTTGTCGCGCTGCTGGGTCCCAACGGGGCCGGGAAAACAACGTTCCTGCGAATCCTCGCCTCACTCTCGCGACCGTCATTGGGACATGTGACAATCGCAGGATATCGGCTGCCCGATGAGGCTGCCCAGGTACGCGCCCGGCTCGGCGTCGTGTCGCACTTGCCACTGCTGTATGGCGACCTGACGGCTGAGGAGAATCTGCGTTTCTATGCCCGCATGTATAACATCCCGGAGTACGAGAGTCGGATGACCGAGGTTCTGGAGATGGTCGGACTCGATGCAAGGCGCCGTGATCTCGTGCGGACGTTCTCGCGCGGCATGCAGCAGCGGCTCGCCATCGGGCGCGCCGTTCTCCACGACCCGGATGTGGTGCTGTTCGACGAACCTTATACCGGACTTGACCAGGATGCATCCTCAATGCTGGATGAGGTATTGAAGACTGTCGCTGTCAAAGGACGGACGGTCGTCATGACCTCGCATGACCTCGCGCGTGCGGAAGACCTGGCGACGCGATTCGATATCCTGTCACGCGGGGTGATTTCTGCTTCTGCCTCGCGCACGGATCTGAAGAAAACAAATCTGCTGTCATTTTACAGGCAGGCACTGGCGGGCTGAGATGATCAATAAAGTGAAAGAAATCCCATCCGTGCCCGTGGAGCGCATACTGCCAAAGAGCAGCTTCGTCAAAGCCGTCGGCGCGGTGATCTGGAAGGATCTGCGGGCTGAATTCCGATCGCGCGAGCTTTTCTCCGCGATGCTGGTCTTCTCGCTGCTGATCATCCTGATCTTCAACTTCGCCCTCGAGCTGGATGTCCGCACCCGGCAGTCGGTCACGGCCGGGGTGCTCTGGTCCACCTTCGCCTTCGCCGGGACCCTGGGCCTCAACCGCTCGATGGCGATTGAAAAGGACCGGGGCTGCCTGGATGGTCTTCTTCTCGCGCCTGTTGACCGCTCGGCGATTTACTTTGGCAAAGTTATCAGCAACCTGGTCTTCATGCTGCTTGTGGAGATCATCGTCCTGCCGGTATACAGTGTTCTCTACAGCGTTAACCTCTTCCAGCCAGGCTTGATCCTGGTGATCCTGCTGGGCTCGATAGGATATGTCGGCGTCGGCACGCTGCTTGCCGCCATGTCCGTGCAGACACGGACGCGCGATATCCTGCTTCCCATTCTGCTGTTCCCGGTTGTGATCCCTGTTCTGCTGGCAGCCGTAAAAGCCAGCAGCGGGTTTCTCACTGGCGCCGAATGGTCAGAGATCCTTCTGCCGGTCAATCTTCTAATTGCCTATGATATTATCTTCATCGCCGTGGCATTCATGGTTTTTGATGCTGTTGTTGAGGAGTAGGGAACGAGAGTAGATGACCAGAGAATTAAGGACCAGTCACCGCCCTCCTCTACTCTCTAAATCTTGAAGGAGCATTCATGCAAGCCAAACCTTTAGCACTACGAATTCTCGATATCGCTTCTATCCTCGTCCTAATCATCGCCACCTATATGGCGCTCAATGCGCCGACGGAGCGCGTGATGGGCGAAGTACAAAAAGTCTTTTATTTCCACATTGGCACCGCCTGGACAGCACTGCTGGGCTTCATTCTGGCAGGCGTCTTCAGCGTTGTCTACCTCGTTACCAAGAACCTGATCTGGGACCGGCTGCAGGTGGCGGCGATCGAGGTGAGCCTGGTATTCTTCCTCATCACAATTGTGTTGGGCTCGATATGGGCGCGCCCGGCCTGGAATACATGGTGGACCTGGGACCCGCGCCTGACCACGGCCGCGATCACTGAGCTGATCTACGTAGCGTACTTTATGCTGCGCCAGGGCATCGACGACCCGGACAAGCGCGCCCGCTTTGGCGCAGTGTATGCCCTGGTAGGCGCTATCAGTGCACCCATCACCTTTTTTGCCATCCGCCTGTTTAGAACCATCCATCCCGTGGTGATCGGTGGGACCAACCCGGAAGCGGACGGTGGCTTTAGCATGACGGCCGATATGCGTACAGCCTTCTTCTTTGCCCTATTCGCCTTCACGGTCATTTTCATCGACCTGTTCTGGAACCGGATCCGCCTGGGGGCCCTGCAGGATAAGGTAGAACAGTTGAAACTAAAAGTCAGCATGTAAACGGAGATTGAACATGTTTTTTCAGGAGACTACCCCCGACACCTCAGGCTACATGATCGCAGGCTACCTCATTGCATTCCTTATCATGGGCGTTTATGTGGCAAGTATTTATCTGCGCAACCGCAACTTAAATCGTGATATGACCACTCTTGAAGAGATGGAAGAGACGGCGCCCCCTGCACGGGCATCGCCTGCTGCCACACCTCCGCAGCCAGCCTTCCCATCCGGCAATCACAAATCTGCAAAACCTGTCACCAGAAAAGCCAGGAAACAATAGCCGTAAAGAAAGAGAGTCCGCTATAATAGAAGCGGACTCATCTTTTTATGGGATTCAATCAGGTCATCGGGACCGAGTGGGCGCATCGGCTTTTCATGCTCAGCCTGCTTCTGGCGATTGCCGGAACTGTGGTCGCGTCTGTGCCCCGAGCCGCCGCGCAAACCTCCGACCCATCCGGACCTGATCGTTATGCGGTCACGGTGGTCGATTACACCAAGTACATCTGGTTTATGTTCTACAACGGGGAAGATGATATTGAGTGCAAGCTCGTCGTGGACCATGAGGGGCTGCCCACCCCCGGGGAAGTGTATATGGATTGTGGGGAAGATCTGTATGAAAAGTGGATCAACCAGAAGCCGTGCACAGACATTGATGTGAATCGCTGCACGGGGCTCTTCTTCCACCTTGTGGAGACCAAGCCCGCTCAGAAAGAAGTTTCCACCCCCCTGCCCCCGCCAACCGTACAGGTCACCCTGGAAAACTGTGACCCGGTATACACCGCGTACACCAGCATTTGCCTCTCCGAGCCGATCCTGGTGCTGACGGGAATCGAGCCTCTGCCAGGTTACCAGATCACCAGCATCGAGGGCCTGTACGAGGGTCAGCCTTTCCTCTGTGACCCCGTCTGCCGCTTGCAGCTGCCGGTCACGGATGAAGACGGCTACAACATCCAATTCTGGGCTAATTCCAGCTATGGGGATACCAGCGAGGTGTTCAATGCCCTGGTGCGGGTCGCGGTCGCCGATGCAGGCGACCCGGATCGTTTCTTCTGGTATGCCGATGTATTGAGCAGCCAGTGGATGGGTGTGCCCGTTGCCAGCTGCGTGGAAGCCTGGGAAACACTGCCGCCGGTGGGCGGGCCGCCGGAGTGGCTCAGTACACCGCCCCAGAGCGAAGAGCTTGGCACAGATATCCCGTATACATATCTTTCCGAACGCTTGCTCCGCGCCGGAGCCGTCGATGCGAGCGCCTGTCCGTATGGTGGGTTGCCGCCGGAAGGGGGTGTATCTACCTGTGGGATGGAAGCTGCCCGCGACGCGGTCCGAGCCTGGCAAAACCAGTTCGACAGCGTCATCTTAAGTGTTGCCATGGATACGGGTGTTCCGGCGCACTTGCTCAAGAACATCTTCGCCGTCGAGAGCCAGTTCTGGCCCGGGATCAGCAACCTTAACGACATCGGACTGGGACAGCTGACGGTGAAAGGCGCCGATACAGCCCTGCTCTGGAACCCGCCCTTCTTCCGCCAGTTCTGCCCGCTGGTGATGGACTCTGCAGAATGCGGCAAGGGATACTTGGGCTTGAACGACGAGCAACAGAAATATGTCAGACTCGCGCTGATCGATTCGGTCAACGCGACCTGTGAGACCTGTCCACTGCAGATCGATCTGGAACGCGCCAACTTCAGCATTAGCGTCTTCGCGCATGCCATGCTCGCTAACTGTGAGCAAGCGGGACAGCTCGTGGAGAATGTGACCGGAGGCGTTGCCGGTAATGCGGCCTCGTACGAGGATTTATGGAAGTTCACGCTGGTCAATTACAACGCTGGACCAGGCTGTCTGGGGAATGCCCTGGACGCCACCGCCGGTGCAAGTGAAGAGCTGACCTGGGAGAACGTATACCCAAAGCTAGAGCCGGCGTGCCAGGGGGCGGTCAATTACGTGAACAACATCAGTCGGACGCCATAAAGGGATTGCGCTTGCTGAGAGCAGTCCGGCAATCCTGTGCACCTGCTTTCTATGCTAAACTATCGACATGTTGTCATTGCGAGGGCTGTGTTCGTAAGCCCGAAGTGATCCCCCATCGAAGCGGAAAAGACTAATCCTGCTGTTTCCATGATTTGAGGGGAGATTGCTCACCTGCACTGCGTGCATGCGCAAGTGTCGCCCCTGCGGAGCGGGGCTCGCAATGACATATCAGTTTCCGGAGGCACTGTGCTCACAGTCATTGAAAAAATTCTGTTTGCGCTGGGGGTTGTGGTTTCCCTGTACTATACCTATCGCGGTGTTCAGCGAATTATCCGCCACATTTCCAGCGGACAGGGTCGGCCCGATTGGAGCCTGCTCTGGAAGCGGCTGGGGGAAGTGATTGTCAAGTCGGTGTTTTTCCAGCCCGTCTTCCGGGCCCGGCCCGTCGTCAGCCTCCTGCACGCCTTCATCGGCTGGGGCTTGCTGGTGTACCTGCTGATCAATCTAACGGATGTAATTTACGCGTACACAGGCTTCCGGCTCTTGCATAATCTGGGACGTTTTGGCGATGTCTACAGGTTGCTTGCCGATTTTTTTGGCGTCGCAATCATCGTCGGGATGGCGTCGCTTGCCTTTCGGCGCTACGTGCTCCGACCGCACCATTTATCCACGCGGCAGAGCACGATGCTCGACCCCAAGGCGCGCTTCGGTATTCTGCGGGATTCGGCGTTGGTCACTACGACCTTCTTTACACATAACCTGATGCGAATGCTGGGCGAGTCATTTCACCTGGCAATCCAGGGTCAGACAGATCCCTGGCAGCCGTTCATCTCCCGGGCTGCCAGCGCGTGGTCCGGGTGGGATATAGGCACACTCGTGATTGCCGAGCATGCTGCGTTCTGGCTCTCCATTGGCGCGGTGGTCGCCTTCCTGCCCTACTTCCCATACTCGAAACACCTCCATCTGTTCTTGGCTCCGATCAACTTCGCACTCAAGCCGGAGCGACGATCCATGGGAGAGTTGAATTACATCAACCTCGACGATCAGTCCATCGAACAGTTTGGCGCGGCGACGATGAAGGACCTCGGCTGGGAACAGATCATGGACGCCTATGCCTGCATTATGTGCTTCCGCTGCCAGGAAGCTTGCCCGGCATACGCCACCGGGAAGGTGCTCTCGCCTGCCGCGTTGGAAGTCAACAAGCGCTATCACCTAAACTATAACGGCGGCATGGACGTACCCATGCTTAACTTGATCTCCGAAGAAGCGGTCTGGGCCTGCACATCCTGCGGCGCCTGCGTGGATATCTGTCCGGTGGGCAATGAGCCTATGCGCGATATCCTGCAGATCCGCCGCAACCTGACCCTGATGGAAAGCCGCTTTCCGAAACAGTTAGAAGGTGCCTTCAGGGGCATGGAGCGCAACGCCAATCCCTGGAACGTGTCCCAGGCGGACCGGATGAAATGGGCGCAGGGACTGAACGTGCCGACCATCGAGCAAAATCCCGAGCCTGAGATCCTGTGGTGGGTCGGCTGCGCCCCCGCCACGGACTCACGTGCGCAGAAGACCGCTCAGGCGTTCGCCCAGATCCTGAACGCGGCAGGCGTCAATTACGCAGTGCTCGGACAGAATGAGCAATGCAACGGCGACTCCGCACGCCGCGCCGGCCGGGAGGATATCTTCTTCGGGCTGGCGTCTGCCAATGTCGAAATCTTAAATGAAGTGAAGCCCAGGCGCATCGTGACCACCTGTCCCCATTGTCTGCATACAATCAAGAATGAATATCCGGCTTTTGGCGGCAACTATACAGTGATCCATCACACGCATTTAATTAATGAGTTAGTAGGCGCCGGGAAGGTTCAGTTAGCGGTAGACAGCGAGAAGTACACCGTGACTTTCCATGATCCATGCTATCTGGGACGGCACAATGGCATCCTCGATGCCCCGCGTGAAGCATTGAATGCCACCGGCGTGACCACCATCGAGATGCCGCGTAGCGGTCGCAAATCTTTCTGCTGCGGCGCGGGCGGCGCGCAGATGTGGAAGGAAGAGGAACCCGGTGCGATGCGCGTCAGCGAAGCGCGCTTCAAAGAAGCCCGGGAAACCGGCGCCAGCACTGTCGCCGTGGGCTGCCCGTTCTGTATGACAATGCTCAGCGATGCCTCCCGTGCTGAAGGCGGCGCGATCCAGGTCAAGGATGTGGCGGAGCTGGTGGCGGAACGCATAAAGAAAGAGATATAACGATGATCGATCCTGAATCGGCGTTCGGCCGCTCGGTACGCCAGCAGCTCGAAGACCAGTATGTGATCTGGCTAACGACGGTTGATTCGAGCCTCACGCCTCAGCCGCGCCCGGTCTGGTTTATCTGGCAGGATGATTCGTTCGTGATCTACAGCCAGGCGAAGGCACACAAGCTTAAGCACATCGCAAAACATCCGCGCGTGGCATTGCACTTCAACACAGATGAGAGGGGCGACAGACATGTCATGATCTTCACCGGTGAAGCCATCGTTGATGATACCGTCTCGGCTGCACACGAGACCCCTGCCTACCTGGCAAAATATCAAGAGGGGATTCGCGCCCTCGGGTCGACGCCGGAAGAGTTCAGCGGCGAGTACTCCGTTGCGATTAAAATTCGTCCCACAGAAGTGCGTGGATGGGAGTAAAATAGCCCCCCAGCCAGAGGAGGTTGCCATGAAAGAAAAGATTCGCACACTTCACCCCGAAAAGAAACAGGGCGTCAATATAAGCAGGGAAAAGTACGATGTCATTCGCAAAGCAATCCTGTGTGTGTTGCAATCCAAGAAGGAAATGACATTCATGAATTTGTCTCGCGCCGTGGAAAAAGAAGTCAATGGAAACTTCGATGGGTCTGTGACCTGGTATGTGACGACGGTCAAGCTGGATATGGAGGCCCGCGGTGAGGTCAAGCGGGTTCCAAGTTCCCGGCCGCAACTGGTAAAGCTGGCGTAATTATCGCGGCCCATCAAGGTAGGACGAGATCAGGCAAGTGAGCCTGGTCTTTTTTATTACGTTGGCGCTGAGCGCTTCAACCTGGAAGCGTATAATATCGGCAGGAGGCAGAAGATGCTAATTGTCCACGTGCATGTCCGTGTCAAGCCTGAGTTTGTGGAAGCGTTCAAGCAGGCAACGCTTGAAAATGCTCGTCATAGCGTGAAAGAGTCAGGAGTCGCGCGCTTCGACGTGATCCAGCAAATGGATGACCCGACCCGATTCGTTTTGGTCGAAATCTTTCGAACGCCGGCTGCCTCGGGGGCTCATAAAGATACCGCGCACTACAAGCGCTGGAGCAACACGGTCATGGAGATGATGGCGGAGCCACGGCAGAGCGTTAAGTACACAAACACCTTCCCCGAGGATGCGAGCTGATAAAGGGACTCAACGTTTCATGACGATGCCGCGTTTACCTTCCTTTGCAGCATCTGGAGACGTTGACCTCGTCTGAACCAAAACATGCTTCCCTTTGAATTCGCGACAGCCAATCGGATCATCTTCGGCGCCGGTAAACTCCATGAACTCGGGAGCCACATCGAGCGGGATACAAAGCGCATCCTGCTGGTCCGTGGACGCTCTGCGGATGCCATCCCGCGCCTGCGAGAGATTCTCTTTGCGGCGCAGACCCCATTTACAGAGTTTGAAATCCACGGGGAGCCGACGATCGACGTGGTGCGCGATGGGATGGACGCCGCCCACGGCTGCGATATGGTGATCGGCCTGGGAGGCGGTAGTGCCATCGATGCAGGCAAGGCGATTGCCGCGCTGGCGACAAATCCCGGCGAAGTCTTCGATTATCTGGAAGTGGTTGGCAAGGGACAGCCTCTGAGGAATGCCCCGCTCCCGTATATTGCCATTCCCACCACGGCCGGCACGGGCGCAGAGGTAACGCGCAATGCGGTCCTTGAATCAGGCGAGCATGGCGTCAAAATCAGCCTGCGCAGCCCACGGATGCTGCCGCGCCTTGCTTTAGTGGACCCGGAATTGACCTACAATCTACCACCCTCGGTTACCGCTACCTCGGGCATGGACGCGCTCACACAGTTAATCGAGCCCTTCGTATCGGTCAAGGCAAACCCGCTGACTGATGCTATCTGCCGGGAGGGCCTCCGGCGTGCGGCCCGCTCACTTCGCCGAGTGTATGAAAACGGCGCTGATCAGGAGGCTCGTGCAAATATGGCGCTGGCAAGCCTCTTCGGCGGCATGGCACTGGCAAACGCGGCACTCGGCGCCGTGCATGGGTTTGCCGGTCCGCTGGGCGGGATGCTGCATGCCCCGCACGGCGCGTTGTGCGCACGCTTCCTTCCGCTGGTGATGGAAGCGAATATCAACGCCTTGCAGGCACGCCAGCCCGGGCATCCAGCTCTGAACAGGTATGCGGAGATCGCTCGAGTCCTGACCGGTGAGCCGGCTGCCACTGCGCCCGACGGCGCCGCCTGGGTGAACGAGCTCATGGCTGAATTACAAATCCCCCGGCTCTCCGCGTACGGGATGGAACCGGGGGACTTCCCAATAGCTGTCCAGAAAACGCAACAGGCAAATAGCTTTAAAGGGAACCCGCTTGCCCTGGACGAAAAAGAACTGACCGCAATTCTGGAGCAGGCACTCTAATTATCGTATCGGGTTGGCAGAGGCGGTCGCCGATTTGAGCGCCGAGCGGATCATGAGAAATTCCGTGATGTTTTCGGAGTTGACAAGTCCCACGAAACGCCCGCCGTGCATGACCGGCAGCGTCTTCGCGCCCGATTCCTGCAGGCGTGTGATGACTGCTTCGACCATCTCATGCGAGTCGACGCTCGGCACATTGCTGCGCATGACCTCAAGGACAGGCACGCTCTGACCTCGTTCCGAAAGCGCCCTGATAAAGCTATCCCGCTCCAGGACGCCGACCACAGCTCCATTTGCATCCACCACAGGGAAATCGTGCTGTGAGCCTGCCAGAAGCAACCCCACGACTTGCGCCAGCGTATCGCGTGGCGAGAGAGTCTTAAAGTCCGTGAGCATCGCGCGGGACACAGGGATGCCGCTGAGCGAGTTCCGCATCATCACCATGCTGGCTTCCTGCGAAGCGCCGATCCACACGAAGAAGGCAATGAAGAGGAGGAAGGGATTGTTAAACAAACCAAACAAACCAAACAAGAATGCCATGCCCTGCCCGATGCTCGCTGCCACCTGCGTTGCCCGGACGTAATCCATGCGCATGGCAAGCAACGCCCGCAGCACCCGCCCGCCGTCCATGGGAAACGCCGGCAGCAGGTTGAAGATCACGAGCGTGATATTAACCACCATCAACCGCATGAGAAATGAGCCAGAGACCACGCTCAGGTCCGTCATATCCGCCAACCCACCGGTCAGATAAAGATACACAAAAATGAGCGCCGCGATGACCACGTTGACCGCGGGTCCCATTAGTGCCACCCAGAGCTCCTCGATCGGTTTATCGGGCATGCGCTCGAGTCGCGCCACTCCCCCGATCGGATAGAGGGTAATGTCACGGGTCTTAATGCCGTACTTGCGCGCCGTCAGCGCGTGTCCGTACTCATGCAGAACAACGCTGAGAAAGAGCGCCAGGATGAAGAGGATACCCTCAATGACCTTTGCAATGGTCCCAAACTGGAGCCAGTGACTGTAGCCGATCCAACCGATCAAGAGCAAAAAGGTGGCGTGGATGAACACATCGATACCAGCAAACGTTCCTACCTTCCATTGCCATCTCATAATTCAACTCCTTTTCCAGTTCCAGGCATTGTACATAGACTCTGTAAGAGAAATGTTATAGAAACCCTCTCAGGAACTATCACCTTCCCAAATATCGCAGGGCGGGTCTCCGCCCCGTCGGTTCAATAGCAGTCAGGCTGCAAGCCCGATCTACTACAATTAACGAAAAAGGGAGCAGACTGTTGCCTGCTCCCATCTCTCATATCGTGCGCTGATCTGGCTTACAAACTATTTGATCACGCCCAGCTTTTTGCCGGCTTCGCCGATCACATCCATGGCGCGCTCGATCTCGCTTGGGTCGTGCGCCGCGGTGACGGTGGCACGCAGGCGGGCGAGTCCCTCGGGCACAGCCGGCGAGACAACGGGCAGCACGAAAACATCGTTGTACTGGGCTTCGCGCGTCATCGCGAAGGCGGTCTCGTCGTTGCCGCACAGGACGGGGACAATCGCGGTCTCGGTCATCATCGTGTCAAAGCCCATCCCTTTCAGCCCACCGATGAATTGTCTGGTATTCTGATTAAGGCGCTCGACGCGCCAGGGCTCGTCCAGGATGACCTTGAAAGCTTCGTTTGCCGCCGCCGCCTGTGCAGGCGGGAGCGCCGCCGAGAAGATATAAGCCCGGCTGGCATGGCGTAGATAGGTGATGATCTCCTTCTTCGCCGCAACATAGCCGCCCACCGACGGGATCGTCTTGCTCAGGGTGCCCATTTTGATGTCGATCACATCGCCAAGACCAAAATACTCTTCGATGCCTGTCCCCTTCTCGCCAAGCACACCGACAGAGTGAGCCTCGTCGATCATCAGCCAGGCATGGTACTGCTTGCACAAGTCCAGCATTCTGGGCAGATCGATGATATCGCCGTCCATGCTAAAGACGGAATCCGCAATGACCAGCTTGGCAACGCCGGGTGGCGCGTTCCTGAGCAGCCCCTCGAGATGCACCATATCATTGTGGCGGAAACGCCTGAACTCCGCCCCAGACATGAGACAGCCATCCACAATCGAGGCGTGGTTCAGCTTATCGGAAAAGATGTAATCGCCGCGCCCCATCAGCGTGGAGATAACACTCAGGTTCGTGGCATATCCGGAGGTATACGTGATGGCGGCTTCGCTGTGCTTAAAATGGGCAATGGTCTCTTCAAGCTCATCGTGGATCGTCAGCGTGCCCGCCAGGGTACGCACGCCGTTGGTACCCGTCCCAAATTTATCAATCGCTCGCTTTGCAGCTTCGTTAATCCTGGGGTGCCCCACCAGCCCGAGGTAACTGTAGGAGGCATACATGCCCATCACCCGCCCACGCACACGCACCTTGGAGTCCCCCAGCATTTCCTCTACAGCCTGATTGTAAAAATACAGGTCGTTCTCCTTAAGACCAGAGATGCGATCATTCATGGCTCTGATGCGGCGCGTAACGGCGTCATCTGTGTTGTGTAAATCCATGGGCTGCCTCCGAAAAAGAATGCCGTAAGTGTACCAGAGACTAGGGAAGCCTTGCGGAAGTTTCTGGCAAGTAAATTGCCGGCTCTCCGGGAGCATTCACATGGTTAGCTCAGCGGCATTGCCCTCCCTGAGCGCGCCGATTCAAGCAACGCGACGATCACTGCTACGTTCGCACGGCTGTCTGCCAGGGAAATGCGCGGTTGACGTCCCAGCAGGATCGCGTCTGCCATATCCTCCACTTCGCCGATGTACAGCTCCTGTCCTTTGATCTTGAGAGTCTCGGTCTTATCGCCGCGGGTCAGGTAGATCTTTTCGTTTTCCCCTGGCTTGAAGGGACGGGGGATGTTCAGGGTACCTTCGCTGCCGACGATTTCCATGAAGGTATGGAAAGGGATGGCAAAACTGGAGTCGAACTGGGCATACACATCGCCTCCGAACCTCATCTGCCCAACAAAGGTCTCATCGATGCCCGTCGGGCCCGGGACCTGCCAGCCAAATACCTCAAGCGGATTTGCCCCGAGGACCGCTCGCGCGTAGCTGATCGGATAGCAGCCTATATCCCAGATGCTGCCGCCCCCCATCCCGGGGTCGAGACGGACATCGCCATCCCGCGAAAGCACATAAGCGAATGAACCGCGGATTAACTTTATGTCCCCGATGGATCCATTTTTTACCAACTCCTGCACTTTGAGCGTCTGCGGGTGGTGCCGGTACATGAATGCCTCTGTCACCATGCGGCCGTGCCGGCGCGCGGCGGACTCGACCGCGTCCACTTCGTCCACGGTCAAGGCGAGCGGCTTCTCACATAATACATGCTTGCCTGCTTCCACCGCTCTGATCGTCCATTCTGCATGGAGGTGATTGGGCAACGAATTGTAGATCACATCGATCTCAGGATCCGCAAGAAGCGCCTCATAGCTTCCGTGGGCGCGTGGGATCCTCCACTCACGCGCATATCTATCCGCGGACTCCTGGCTGCGGGACGCCACTGCCAGCAAGTGATTACGCTTCGAGGCGCGCAGCGGCGGGATCAGAGCGCGGTTGATCCGCGCCGTGGAGAGCAGCCCCCAGTTCAGAACGGTATTTGCCATGATTCATCCTCCAAAAAACAGCTCTGCAAGCCGATGACCTTTGCAGAGTTATTTTATCCGAGTGCTGCAGCAGAAACCTAAAAGGCTATGCCACAATCATATGGAACGACATTGTCGTGTTGAATGTCGATGATCGCATTCGGGAATTCACGGCTGATGGTATAGGTCTCCCGATAGAACCCGCCCCACTTTGTGAAGGTGACCACTCGAACGGTTGCAGTATCCCCACTCAGGCTGACCGTCGGCTCGATGTTCTGCAAGGCGCGGGCTCTTGCCTGCTGCCCGGCGTCCATGGCATAACCGAAATCACCTGAGCTGACCTGGGCGACGATCTCATTTACCTCGGCACGATTGCAAACGATCTCATAATCATTGTAATAGGCATGCCAGTACAGGTAAAACTGGTTCGCCATGATATCCAGCACGACATACTCGAAGTAGCCCTGTTCCGTATCGTCCACCACTAGATAGTCCTGAAATGCAGGCAGCTCCGTGCCGTTTGGGATATCCGCCGGTGAGGCATAGGGAACCTGATCCACCGGGCGGGCGTAAAGCAGAGGAGACCCACCCAGGTCGTCGCCTTGATAGACATAATCCAGTACGTACCCCTCACGCATGGAAATATGAGTCAACACCTCAAAATAACGGTTCGTATCGAACTCATCTCCCCGCTTTGCGCTGGTCTCCAGCAAATGGTCCGGGACATCCCCGGATTGAAGCTGAGCAACACTCGACACAATTTCAGGACAGTTCGATATTACCGTCCCAGTTTGCGCCGGGAACAAGAACTGGCATGATAATGAGAGAAGAAAGGCTGCGAGCAGGAGAAAGATCGTTTGTTTTTTCATCGTGGCTCTCCCATGAAGCTCCTCCTCACTACAGAGACACGAAGACAGAGAGACGAGAACTTGTAGCTCCGTGTCTCAGGATCTCTGCGGCAAAAGGTCATGAAACCAAATTCCTCAACTCTTCTTCTCCGATGATCTTCACGCCCAGCGATTTTGCCTTTTCATATTTCGAGCCGGGGGATTCACCGAGGACCAGGTAGCTGGTCTTTTTGCTGACGCTGTCCGTTACTTTGCCGCCGTGAGATTCGATGAATTCCTTGGCATCCTCACGCGACCAGGTGGGTAAGGTTCCCGTAATGACAAAGGTCTTACCGTCAAAGGTGTCTGAAGCGCGGCTTTTCGGAGCGCCTGTGGTGCCGCCCTGGGGCCAGACCCCGGCGGCTTTTAGCTTTTTGACCACAGCGATATTGGCAGGGCGCGAGAACCATTCCGCTACGGACTCGGCGACGCTGGGACCGATGCCCGCGATCCCCTGAAGATCGTCAGCGTTCGCCCTGGAGAGCGCATCCAGGTCCGTGTAATGATTCGCCAGATCCACGGCGCTCACTTCGCCCACGCCGCGGATTCCCAGTGCGGTGATCAGGCGCGCCAGCGAGCGCGTCCTGGATGCTTCAATGGAAGCTAACAAGTTGTCCGCCGTCTTACCGGGTGGCTCCTTGTCGGTCTTGCGATCCTTCTTCGTGATCGCATCCAGGATATCGGCTCGCTTCAGCAGGTAGATATCGGCAACGTCCTTAACCTTGCCCGTTTCGATTAATTTCTGAACAATTCGGACCCCCAGCCCGACAATGTCCATCGCGCCGCGCGAGACAAAGTGCTCCAGGTTCCGCACCAGCTGCGCGGGGCAGGCTGCATTGACACAGTAGAAGGCAACTTCCTCCCCGAAGCGTTCCACCGGCTGCCCGCAGGATGGACAGTGTGTAGGGAATTTATACTTCTTTTCCTTCCCTGTGCGCGCGTCTATGACCGGACCGATCACGTATGGAATCACTTCCCCGGCTCGCTTGACCCAGACGCGGTCGCCCACGCGGATATCCTTCTCTGCGATGTAATCAAAATTATGAAGCGTCGCCCGTTCCACGATGACGCCGCCGATCTCGACCGGTTCCAGGACAGCATTCGGGATCAACATCCCCGTCCGCCCCACGTTGATGCGAATATCCTGTAAGAGCGTGGTGACCTCGCGCGCCGGGAACTTAAAAGCCACAGCGCCGCGCGGGTCCTTGCCGACGAAGCCCAGGTCCTTCCCCAGGTTCAAATCGTCGATCTTGATCACCATTCCGTCGGCTTCGTACGGCAGCTCGTCGCGTTTCACATCCCAGGACTCAGCATAGGCAATCGCCTCTTCGCAGTTGTCGAACCGCCTGGCAATATCTGTGACCGGGAAGCCCAGCGCCCTGAGATATTCCAGCACTTCCCATTGCGAGGTCGGGACTTTGCCTCCCTCCGAATGCACGATCTGGTAGACGAGCATTGTGAGCGGACGGGACGCGGTGAGGGCCGGATCGAGCTGACGCAGCGAGCCTGCCGCCGTGTTGCGGGGGTTGAGATAGGTCCTCTGACCAGCCTCTTCTAGCTTGCGGTTGAGCTCCTCAAAGTCCTCGATCGGCATGTAGGCTTCGCCGCGCACTACCAGGACCTTTGGCGGCTTTGGACCCTTCTCGTTCACCGGAATCCGCAGGGGGATGGACCGCACGGTTCTGAGGTTGGCGGTAATGTCTTCCCCGATCTCGCCGTTGCCGCGCGTCGCTCCTTGCACGAACACGCCATCGTGGTAATGCAAGACCACGGAGAGACCATCGATCTTCGGCTCCACGACAAATTTCGCGGTCTCAGCCCGGTCATCGATCCGGCTGACGCGCTCGAACCAGCTGCGAGCATCGTCCGCGCCGAAGGCATTCGCCAGGGAGAGGATCGGCGCGGGGTGGCGGACCTTCGTGAACCGGTCGGCAGGCCTGGCTCCCGCGCGCAGGGTAGGTGAGTCCGCTGTGACCCAGTCGGGATGCTCAGCTTCGATCTGCTTGAGCTCGTTCAGCAGCCGGTCGAACTCGAGATCGCTGATGACGGGGGCGTCGAGCACATGATAGCGGTAGTTGTGCTCGTGGATCTGTTGTTTGAGATCTTCGTACCGGGATTTGGTGGCCATGCGACAATTATAGCTTGGAAGATACTCAGTCGCGAGCCGTGACATCTGTTACCTGGATACACAACTTGTTAGTGAAAGCCAGCATGTAGTCAGCTACAAGTTTGACGGCTTCTTCAGCCCCGTCGATAACCTGCCGACGATGAACACCGCCAGGGCGGTTCAGGCGATCCCGCTCAAGTGGCGCCTGACGGATGCCAACGGAGCGCCCGTGCTGAACTGAACCGAAGTGAAAGTCACCGTAGGCAGCCTGAGCTGTTCAACGCGATCGACAGTTGACCAGCTAGAAGAATACGCAGCTGGTGCTTCCGGGCTCCTGAACCTGGGAGACGGCACTCCGCGAACAGCACAATTCCAGTTCAAGAAGTAAGCCACACAGGGACCTGGCTGGCTACGATTGCAGCCCGATAGAGAAATGACGATCAAGAACAACCTGCGCCGCGCACGACGAGGCTGGGCGGAGCGGTACGCAGCAAGTTCCTTCTTATCAAATCTATAAAAGGGATGTTACCTATCGCAATCTTATTCGTCTTGTTATATATCCTTTTACTGGTAACCCCGGCCGTTTTGCCGCGAAGCTACTGCGTAAAGAGTGTAAATTGCGTTATATTATAAAGAGGACATCGGAATGAATTCCATCTCGACCAATAAAGGGACTTTTATGAATCAGGTGGTTGAAGCAGAGCCCGTCCATGCGGAGAAAATTTTTGTTGTGTGTGATCAGGGTACGACCGCCCCGATCTGGGGGTATATCCTGCGCCAGCAGGGTCTGAGCGTCTTTCTGGAAACATCTATTGAAAAGGCTCTCGAGCACTGGTCCCGGGAATTACCCGATCTCGTGGTAATTGATGTGAGTATCTCGCATGCCGGGCGTGTCGAACTCTGCAAGAAATTTCGGACAATGAGTATCGGACCCATTCTCCTTTTCCTGCCCACGCACCACGAAACAGAAATCTTGGAAGCCTATGCAGCCGGGGTGGACGAGGTCGTGATCAAGCCGGTCAGCCCGGCGATTTTTCTCGCCAAGATCATTGCCTGGACGCGGCGCAGCTGGACCATAGCCGTGGAGGGACTAGATCTGGTCAAGGTGGGAAAACATAGGTTAGACCCGGCGCGGCGCTGCCTGGTCAACCCGGCGGGCATAGATATCCGGCTGACGAACCTGGAATTCCGCCTCCTGCATCTCTTGATGAGCCGGCCCGGGCATGTCTTCAACGCAGAAGATATCATCCAAACGATCTGGGGGGGATATGACAACGGCGACCACGTGCTGCTCAAGAACGTGGTCTACCGCCTGCGCCGGAAGATCGAAATCGATCCCGGCAAACCCGTCCTGCTGCAAACGGGACCTGGCGGTTATTGTTTTCAAGAGTAAATTTCAAGCCAATTTTTTACTGCAATCCTGAAAATTGCGACCGTTAACGACCGATTTAACGACCGGTTTGCGACCGGTCTGTGCTAAGATGTATATATCAATTGGTAGATTTGTCTCGTATAAATCCAGGCGGCGATAACCCAGACAGCCTTTAGTTGGTCGCTTGCGTAAGCATGACGCGAGGCATCTGGCGAGCCAGTAGCGAAACCGGCCTGCACAGTCGAGCATCCTGTGCAGTTTATGTTTTAAGCGTTCCTCCTCAGCTGTACCGTTTCGTTTAGCTATTGTTCTTTTTTTCACATTGAGGAGGACAGCATTACAGCTCTGCACGTAAAGGCGGGATTCAGCAAGTATCCTGAAAGCCAATGGGGGCTTTCGGTCCAGTTTGCATTACCTGCTGACCAACCACTGACTCCCTATCTTTTTGATCGCGGGAACCATAGCTAGAGCGGTTGTATCGTTCTAGCTATGTTGCTTTAAGTTGCAATTCGCATAAATGCAGAAAGGAGGTGACCGCACGCGGACTTGCTGAGTAAGGTGCATGGATTCTCGAGAACAGGCGTACGATGTCGCATCGCACGGCTGGGCGCCAATCCACTTTACTTATTATCCGCCAGAGACTCATGTCGTTATCCAAGAATCAAAAATAAAGTTCATCTAATCAAGAGGAGACACTGATGAATAAGAAATTTGCAAGATTAAATTTGGCAGTATTGCT
>DATHTH010000114.1:0-1602 GCA_035463495.1 Anaerolineales bacterium
AGGTTCCCATTGGGTCCCATTTCGATATCGGTACCAGAGCCGAAATTCCGGCCAATGAGCAGGCGCCGGCTTTCCGTGATCTCATGCTTGGCGCGATTATCCGCCACAAGATCCCGCAAGCCGCGCCCGTGGGGGTCGATCCCTAACCGGTCATCCGTTAGATTAAATCGGAACAGATACCCGCCTTCCAGCGCAGGAATGGCAGCACCGACGAACAAGTCGCCCTGGAACCTCCGACCTAACGCGCGGCTGTCCAGGAAGCCGATGCCGCCGGGAGCCACTTCCCACTTCCAGCTGAAGGCGGGATCCTGGTAGGTGGCGCCTGGAAGCATGAATAACCGGTTCATGGCTTCTTCAGGGGTATCTGCGAGGTTGGTGGGCGGCCAACGTAATTGCTGCAAGGCAGGAGGTGCTGCAGGATTTGCTGAAAATGTTGTCTCGATTTCCTTATACTGCGGGACGCGCGCTGCCGGACCCATGATTTGAATCCAGCCGCCGTTCATACCAGGCACGAGGCGATTGAGCTCACTGAAGCTGTCGTCGCCGTTTTCCTGCATCCAGATGTTCCCCGTGATCGGATCAACGGCCATGCCAAAGCCGTTGCGGTGCCCGTAGGTGAAGACCTTTTGGATATTCTCGCCGACTTCACCGCCGACCGCAGCACCAGCCTCGAAGAAGGGATTATCCTCTGGAGTCGAGCCGTCCGGGTTGAGCCGTAGAATGACACCGGTCAGGTGAGCATCGTCGGGCTCGGGCCCGCCGAACTGGTCATCCGGAACCATCTCGTCTTCTCCGGGGCAGTCATAGACATCTGTGGGGCCACAGGGCAGGTTCTGCATCTGCCCGCGCCGGCCGACATCGCCAATGAAGATATAGAGCTTCCCATCGGAACCAAAGACCATCACCCCACCGTCGTGGTTGCCGCGCGGCGGCTGTTCTTCATCTCCCTGACCCGGCGGCTCGGGCGCTGCATCGTGCTGGAAAGAGCGCAGCATGACCAGGTTGAGATCAAAGGTGAGGTTTTCACCATCCCAGACAAAGCGATCGACGCGATTCCCGAGCAGTGGAGTTGCTAAAATGTCCTCAGTGTCTGCGCCAGTCTCAGGAGTTTCCGCGCACTCTGTTTGCGTGGGGAAGAAGGGGTTATCGGCGGGCGGCGGAGGCGCAATACAGCTCCAGTATAGATAGACGAAATTGTTGGTATGAAAATCCGGATCCAGGACGATGCCCAGCAGGCCGCGCTCGGAGGCGAAGTTCACTGCCAGGTCGAGCGCAGTGCTCTGAATAGCACCATCCACCACGTACAGGACTCTGCCTGTGTTCTTCTCCAGCACGAAGAACTCATCCAGACCCAGAAACGCCATGGTCGTCGGTGTAGTCAATCCCGTAATGACAGGTCGTACATCCAGACGTGGATGCAGCATCTCCGGGGGTTCGGGGGCGGGCTCCTGTGCAGCGGCGAAGCGCACGGGAGCGAAACTTACCAGAAGAGAGAGAGCCAAAACGAACATCCCCATTCTTGCCCAAATTCCTTTTCTAACCATTTCAATTACTCCTTTCCCATATGAACATAACCTGGCTGGCGGTCAACAGAAGGATAGT
>DATHTH010000115.1:0-1896 GCA_035463495.1 Anaerolineales bacterium
CTATACACACCGCCATCCTGATTTCTGGGAAGATCCGCTCGCCTTCAACCCCGACCGCTGGACGCGCGAACGGGAAGCAAACATGCATCCGTATGCCTATCATCCCTTTGCTGCAGGGCAGCGCGTGTGTATCGGAAACAAGTTCTCGCTGCTTGAGTCGCACATTCTGTTGGCTCTGCTTGCCA
The DNA here is from genome assembly GCA_035463495.1 of Anaerolineales bacterium. GTDB lineage: Bacteria > Chloroflexota > Anaerolineae > Anaerolineales > Villigracilaceae > Defluviilinea. Next base: position 186 of record DATHTH010000115.1, read on the forward strand.
GAGAATATTCACCGCGGCTTGCACCCGGCTTCATCCCGAAATTTGTCATGGGAGGCACACTTGGCACATCCAACGGTTTCCCAATGATCATCGAACGTCGGTCTTGAGCGTAAGGGCTGCACTTGAGGGTAACTGCCCTGTCAAAACTGACAGGGCGGTTTTGGTTTGTGGGAATATGTAAGTTGTATAATCAGCCAATCCTAACTCCGGTACATGTGATGTCTTCCCCTGCGAATTTGTTCACTCCCTCATCCATCTTAAAAAACACCTTCGGCTACGACACCTTTCGCCCGCTGCAAGGCGAAGTCATAGAGAACGTCATGGCACGGCGCGACACGCTGGCCGTCATGCCCACCGGTGGAGGCAAGTCTCTGTGTTACCAGATCCCTTCGCTGCTTTTTGATGGGCTGACCGTTGTGATTTCTCCGCTAATTTCTTTAATGAAGGATCAGGTCGAGCAATTGCGTGCCTTTGGCGTGCCGGCTCTGTTCCTGAACAGCTCCCTGGGGCCGCAGGAATACCAGGAGAATATGGAGTACGTAAAGCGCGGAGAGGTAAAACTGCTTTATGTCGCGCCGGAGACGCTCCTTAGCCCGCGCATCCTCTCACTTCTGGCAAGCGTGAAGGTCGACCTGCTCACGATCGACGAGGCGCACTGCATTTCGGAGTGGGGACATGACTTCCGCCCCGAATATCGACAGCTGGTCGAAGTGCGCAGGCGGTTCCCGGAGGCGGTCTGTCTGGCGCTCACGGCAACAGCGACAGCCAGAGTCCGCCAGGATATTCGCACCACGCTCAAGTTCGCCACGACAAACGAATTCATCGCTAGCTTCAACCGTGAGAATCTCTACATCGAAGTCCTGCGGAAAGAGGATCCGTATCTGCAAACAATGCGCATGCTCGAGCGCTATAAAGATCAATCGGGCATCATTTATTGTTTCTCACGCAAGCAGGTGGATGAGCTCGCCTATTACCTTGCATCAAAGGGTTACTCCGTCCGCCCGTATCATGCCGGATTGGAGGATTCGGAACGGCGTAGAAACCAGGAGGCTTTTATCCGTGACGACGCGCAGATCGTTGTTGCCACGATTGCGTTCGGCATGGGCATTAACAAACCCAACGTGCGCTTTGTCATTCACTTTGACTTACCCAAAAGCATCGAAGGGTATTATCAGGAAATTGGGCGCGCCGGGCGGGACGGGCTGCCTGCGCACTGCCTGTTGCTCTACAGCTATTCGGACGTGGCCAAGCTCAACTACTTCATCGAGCAGAAGACCGGCAGCGAAAAACGCGTTGCTATTGAACATCTGGGGGCCATTACGCGCTTTGCCGAGGATGAGATCACCTGCCGCCGCAAGCCTCTGCTCAACTACTTTGGCGAGTCCATCGAAGCCGGCAATTGTTCCAACTGTGACAACTGCACCTCTGCCCCTACCCCGCTGACCGACATCACGATCTACGCCCAGAAGTTCCTCTCCTGCGTCAAACGCGCCGATGAAAAGTTCGGCGCCGGTCACATCGCCGATATCCTGCTCGGCTCCGAGAACGAAAAAGTGCTGCGCTGGGAGCATAACAAACTCTCCACCTATGGGATCGGGAAAGAGCTCACGCGCAAGCAGTGGATGCACATTGCCCGCCAGCTTTTGACCATGGGTTATTTGAAACAGGAGGGCGAGTATCACACGCTCGGCCTCACACCCAGGGCATTGGA
>DATHTH010000116.1:0-5357 GCA_035463495.1 Anaerolineales bacterium
AGCCATCGACACCGGTTACAAGAGAAAAGCCAGTTTCAGTTTCCAATCGTCGGCGAGCGGGAGTCTTTATCATCGCCAGCCTCATTGGCCTGGGACTCGGCCTGGTCGGCGGGATCGTCACAGGATTCATCGTACTCCTGATTGGAAACAGCTCAATCGCGCCAGGTCTTGGACTGGAACTTATCGCGCTCTTTTTGTGGCCCCTCATGACGTTCCCCATCGCCGGGTTGTGTACTGGCCTGCTAACGGCAACACAACGAAGTGCCGAGCGAGGAGCAGTCGTCGGCGCGGTCATTTTTGGTGGGTCTCAACTCGTTCTGTCCATCTCATCCATCATCGAGCTTTGGATGGTGGTGGCGCCGGTCCTCGTTGTTGCCGCAGTCACTGGGGCATTGATTGGATGGATGTCTGCAGCGTTGTCTCCAGGCTTCTCCGCGCGTTAAGCGTTTCCTTATAAAACATCAAAGGTAAATGAAAAATGAACATCTTCGGCAAGACATTCATTCTCTTATTTCTGGCTGCAACGCTGGCATCCTGCAGCAGCGTCCAGCCAACACCCACGGTGAGTGATGCCGGTTTTTACATCCTGTAGGTGGAAAAGTGAACAAGGAGGACCAATCATGATATTGCTACTATTACAGACAACACTTCGCGTTCTTGCCGTGCTCCTCATCGGATTTTTTTGCGCCGTATTTAGCGCAATTGTGGTTATTAACCTCGGCTATGGTTTCGCCCCTGGCTTCACCTACAATGGCTGGGAGGGGTATGAAGCCACCGGGCCAATCGGTTTTATTCTCGGCGCTCTGATCGGTTTGATCGGAAGTAGTATGCTGCTATTTCGCAGGCGAAGCGGAAAATGACCGTTGACATCAAGTCCAAACGCCTCAGAATGTCGCGCCTGGTGGTAGCTTTGATAGCATTGCATCGGTGGAACTGGATGCAACGATATTGTCACCACCGTTTGCTGGAGCTTACAGGAGAATGCAAGATGAAAAAAGCGCTTTTCTCTTCGATGATGGCCGCCGTCTTGATGCTGTCAGGTTGCCTACCGGGTTTTACGCCGGTCAGCACACCCACACTGCCGCCGGCGACCGCCACCGCGCCCTTGCCAACCGCCACGCCTGACCCGACCAAAGTGGCGCTCCAGGCAGAGGCAACAGCCATGCGGGATTTCCTCACACAGCAGGCAGCCACCTTGTGGCCGCCTACGCAGACTCCGCCTGCAGCTCCCTCCTCCGATCCGGCGCTGGGAAACATTCCCTGGGCAGAGACCATCTCCCTCCCGAATCGTTCCTCCGCTGCGCTGCACCCGCCGCAGGGTCTCCCGTTGATCTTCCATAACGGGTACGTCTACCTGTTTGGCGGACGCAGCGCGAACGATGAACGGCTCACAAGCGTGTACTTTAGCGCGATCAATCCCGATGGGACCCTGGCAGGGTGGACGCCGACGACCCCTCTGCCCGGAAAGTATATGGAGCACCAGGAAGTTAAAATAGGCAATTACGTCTATATGATCACAGGCGCGGATAGCGTCGAGGACGTGTACTATGCCTCCTTCAACGAGGATGGCTCCCTGGGCGCCTGGCAGAAAACGGCTCCCCTCTCTCCTTCCCGCCAGACCTTCGCCGCAGCCAGTTATGGGAACTTCATCTACGCGGTGGGAGGCAACTCAGGAGGACCCTGGGACCGGGTTCACTATACCTCGGTGAAACCGGATGGGAGTTTATACCTCTGGAGCGACACAACGCCTTTACCGGCAGCCATTCAAGAGCATACGATGATCGCCTATGACGGCTATCTCTACGTGTTTGGTGGAAAAACAGTCAATGATATGCTGCTAACCACTGTTTACTTCAGCGCCATCAATCCGGATGGGACGCTGGCAGGCTGGCTGACTGCCGAGCCTTTGCCCCGGCAGATGTATGGTTACGGGGCTTTTGAAAGCAATGGCTATGTGTATCTCATTGGCAGCGACCGTTCTTATTTTACGCGCATTCTCGAAGACCACAGCCTGGATCTCTGGCAGGTTGTCTCTCCGTTACCAGCCCTTCGGTTTGGACTGCGGGTGGGTGCGTATGACGGGTATGCCTATGCCATGGGTGGATATGACTTCGACAGCCATCAGAACAGTTCGTATTTCGGCCGGATCGGATCAGGCACAGAGATTCCAGTCGTGCAGCATCCCGACTGTACATCCGGCTGGACACGCTTGCAGGCAGATAGCTTCGCCCGGGTATCTCAAGAGAATTCGTTGCCTAATCGGGTCCGTGAAGCGCCCGATCACGGTGCAGAGATCATCTACCAGATCTATCCGGGAACGATCGTCCGGGTGATGGAAGGACCGGTCTGCGCAGACCGGCTTGTTTACTGGAAAGTGGAACATGAGGGCATCCCCGGCGGCGCCGGCTGGACGGCGGAAGGGGATGGAAGCGACTACTATATGGAGCGCTATCCTCCGTTGCCGCTTGATGCGACGCCACTGCCGACTCAGTCGAGCACCTCGCAGCTGGCGATCGCAGGCGGAACCTACTTCGATAGCGGTGTTGGAGTTACAGGCACGGGGTTTGTCTTCCGCCCCGTCCTGGCCGATGGACGAACCATCGACCATATCGAGATTCAAGGGCCGCCCGCATGGAACGCAAATGAGGTGTTTCAGCTGTACCCCTACCAACCACCCCAGATAGCAGAGAATCGTGCGATCGGATGGGTGTTCGCCAAAGCGGTTTCAGGCACGTATAGGGTGAAAGCAGAAATGACCGGCGGGGAATCTGTTTCCACCACCTTTGTGATCGATACAGCGAGCCAGCTCGCTGCCCCTGTGATCCTGAGTGTGTCAGGCTCTACGTCACAAGTCAGGGTGGATTGGTCGGGCACCGCCGACATGCGCTCATTTCTGTTGCGGCTGGAAAAGGAACCGTTTGCAACGGATACAAGTGTCATTGCGGAAACAGTTGTAGGGGGCGAGCAACGCAGCCTGACATTTCGTGGATTGTCATTACAGAGCGGGGTCTCGTACCGTATTGTGATCTTTGCCTTCTCGAACGATCTCTATACACCGGGTGCAATAGCAAGCCCTGCCAACTTCAGCGCCTCTGTGAGCGAGACATTTAGGCCCTGAGCGAAAGCACACCCAGCCTGTGCTGCATCCTACTGCTTGGGGTATGACTGAGAAAGTAAAGTTTCGATGCGGTCGTGGCGGAACAGACAGACATCGAAGGCAGGTGGATTATGGATTGGAAAATATCGTTACGGATCCTGATGTTATTTACAGGGATGCTCTGCATCGCGGGTTGCAGTAGCCCCGCGACAGACCTCCCAACAACCATCCCGACAAATATTCCATCGCCCACACTGGCCCTGACGTCGACTCCTATGCCAACACCTGCGCAAGCTCCGACATTGACTGTTGAGCAACGCTTCAACGAAACGGTCAGCCATTGGCGGGTCGCGTATTATGACAGATCGCTGGATCAGTTGTGCGCCATGAATGCAGATGGAAGCAGCCGAGTGTGCCTGGACTTTGATCAGTATCCCGACGCGTATCTTTACGGTGCCCCCGCCGCCTCGCCGGATGGGACCTATGGCGCCTACTTTGGCGGAGCTTCCTGGTCTCCGGATGGCAGCCGGCTGGCATTTGATATGGATCTGTATGGCCTTTACATCTGGGATCCAGGCGTTGGTGTTACGACGTTTCGGGATGGCAGGGACGGCGGTTTGTACCGGTCACCGCAGTGGTCTCCGGATGGGCGTCATATTTCGTATTTGTCCACTGAGCTTGGCCGCTCGGAACATGGCATATTCCTCTTCGACATCTTTATAGATAGCCTCGACAGGGCATTTCATCGTCAGCTGCCTCTGGATACTTCGGGCATGCACTGGGCCCCCGATGGACAGCGCATTGCCCTTGCTCGATCCGGTGAGATCTATGTCGAGTCACCAGCCGGCAGCAATCCTCGCAACCTGACACAGTCACCGGCAAATGACATGTTGCCTGTGTGGTCGCCCGATGGACACTCGATCGCGTTTCTTACGGATCGCGAAGCAGTGACAGCTTTGCATGTGATGAATGCGGATGGTACCGGCATTTACCAGCTCACAGACTTGCCGGTCCATGCTCCCAGCGGGCTGAAATGGTCTCCTGACGCCCATTCGATCAGCTTCATCTCGGATGCCGACGGATCATTCGACCTTTACATTGCGAATGTGGACGGTTCGGGGACGCGTCAGGTAGCAGACCTGAATTTAATTTTCGAGCATCTGGTGGATGCCGAGAATCTGTTGAGCTATGACCATTACTGGTCAGCGGATAGCCGGTCCATTCTATCCTTCAAGACCACCTACCGGATACTGACACTCGGCCGGGAGTATACCTATGACGAGCGCTGGATCGATCTTACGACGGGCGAGACCAGGGTTCTGGATTTCCCCTTTGATGCCGCCTCTGCTGAATGGTTCATACCCGTCTCAAAATAAGAATGGAGTAGTGATTCGTCCCTGTGTCGCTGAAACGTACGGCAGAGCACAGGGTCGTGATTTTCGCCGTCTCGAATGATATTTACACACCGGCTGCAGGGTCAACTGCTCGAACGCCGCAGACGGCGGTCATTCTGGCTCATTCCAGCGCCTGTTTCAATCTCTGCAGATGGTCGCCGTCTTCCCTCTTCAGGATGGAAGCCACCATGGGAAGCATAAGCTTCTTCAATCCGCCCGCCTTGAGCTCACAGACCAGGTCCACGCGCGTGCCGCCGGCTTCGGGATGGAAGGTATACCGGTAGACCGTTTCGATCCCCTCGGTCAGGTTCCTCACGGCATACGTCCGACCTGCTTCGTAGGCAACCACCTCCAGCTCGGCATGAACTTCTTTCCCATTCATCAGGCGGGTCTCCCGGTAACGCGTCCCTGCGCCAACGGGGCCCTCCGTCAGCTTGACCATGCTCTTGACGGACGGGGCAACCCTGGGAGCATTGTCGGAGGCGGTAATAAAGTCAAATACCTCATGGGGCGGGCGCGCGATCCTTTCACTCATTTCAAATCCGGCCATTTCATTCTCCTTTTCAAAATCTAGCAATCTGACACTTCGATTTCACAGCACTCCGTTGGTCGAGTAGGTTGAGTGCTCTTCGAGACCGTATCGAGACCAACAGTCGCCAGAAATCGAAAAATGTCATGTGACGAATTCAAAGTGATCCCTCTTGCTTCCGGTTGTGTTTCTTCACGGGCTCCACGGGCAGGTACACATCCGTGAAATGGATGCGGATGTCGCCTTTCACGGTTGAATAACTGTACACTTCGAACGGCGCCTGCGCCCGCAATCTACACTTGCCCGTTGTGATGAGCGTGTCGTACACATGCATGTA
>DATHTH010000117.1:0-9309 GCA_035463495.1 Anaerolineales bacterium
GCCGCTGCAATGCCCAGCCCCACATCGGCTCGTCCCGATGCGATCGCAGCGGCAACCGCCAGGTGAGTATACTCTTCCTGGTCATAGCCTGCAATCCGCCCAGAAGCGATCGCCTTACGATTTAGGGAATAATCCAGCAGCACTCGAGTTCCGGCGCCGCGCTGCCGGTTGATGAAGCGAACATCGGAGTTAGTCAGGTCGTCGAGGTCTTTGATCCCTTTCGGGTTGCCACTTTTCACCATCAAGCCCTGCTCACGCCCGACGAGTGCCACGACCCGCACAGGAATTTCTGGCAGGTATTGCCGGATATAAGCAAGATTGTATTCACCGGTCTGCGGATCGAGCAGATGGGATCCAGCCAGGTGTGCTTCGCCTCGCCGCAGAGCGACCAGGCCGCCCTGCGAGCCGACGTTGGCAGAGACCAACCGGCGGTCATACTCGGCGAGATATTGCGCCAGCAAGTCTAGAGTGAGATCATGCGATCCAAGACAAAAGACGGTCCGTTCAAGCTCAGCCCGGCTGCGATATAAACGCACATGGACTGGCTGCCCCGCTTCCAGTCCCTGCACCCCGCGTGGGATCACCGCCAGTCCATCCGCCTGCACGAGGGATGTGATCACGCCCGCCCCACGTGAGAGCGGCGCCGCAAGCAACCGCTCGCCTACCCTTCCAACGACAACCCGTACGTAATCGTCATCTCCAGGCGGAGAAACAATCTTACGGGTGAGCGTCGCTATCTCGACCGGCAATTCGTCCGGCTTGCGCCCAAGCCACTTTGCGATGAGCGGCTCGACAAAGATTTGAACGGTCAGCGCGGCGGAGACCGGATACCCGGGCACGCCTATGACGGGAACGGTGGTTCGAGGTCCCTCGACGGTTCCGAGAATCACAGGATGACCCGGCCGGACAGCAACGCCATGCACAAACAGCGTACCCAGTTGCCCCACGACCTGCGCAGAAAAATCCTCGGCGCCTGCCGATGAACCCGCATTCAACAGCACCAGATCATGATTCTGCGCGGCTTCCCTTACTCGTTCACAGATAAGATTCAAATCGTCTTTTACGATGCCATAGCGGGTGGGTTCTCCACCCATAGACTTGATCTGCGCCGCGAGGATCAGCGAGTTGTATTCGAGGATATCCCCAGACTCGAGTCGGCTGCCGATTGGCACAAGCTCTGTGCCCGTAGGCAGGATCGCCACCCTCGGTTTGCGTGCAACGTACACTTCAGCATGGCCCGCCGCTGCAATCGCGCCCAGGTCAACCGGCCGCAGGCTATGACCCGCAGGGAAGATCAACTGCGTCGCGACAATATCCTCCCCCAGCGGGCGAACGTGGCTCCACGGCGGCACCGAGGCGCGGATCCGGATAAAAGCTGGCTGGCGGATGTCGGTGGTAATTCGCTCAAGCTCATCGAGTGACTCGACATTCTCAACAGGGATAACTGCATTTGCCCAATCAGGCAGGGGATCGCCTGTATCCACATATTCCGCGTCAGGACCCATGCGGAGCGCCAGCGGTCTCGACGGCAGCGCCCCGTTGGTTGCCGCGGCACGAACTGCGAATCCATCCATGGCTGCGGCGTGATAATGTGGAGATGAGACCTTCGCCCAGACCGGCTCCGCGGTGACGCGTCCCAGGGCATTCTCGTCCAGTGGAATGGCTTCCGTCCCGAGAACGCGCCAGAGGTCCGCGTGCTGTAATGCCTGTTGCAGGCGTGACTGCGCTTCCGGTAGGGGAAGATCACGAAGATAAACAGACATCGGCACCTATTCAGCCACCGAGTCACAAGGACACCGCAGAAACCTGTTGTTCAACTGTCCACGATCCCGCGTCTCTCTGGCTAGGTCAACACTTCCACATCGTGCGGGCCCGACTCTTTTAGCCCGGCGCCTGTCATTTGCACGAAGGTCGCTTTCTCCTGGAATTCCTCGATCGAGTGTGCGCCGCTGTAGCTCATCCCGGACTGCAAGCCGCCCACCAGTTGGGTTAGCACTTCCCGGACTCGGCCGCGATACGGTACGGCAGCTTCGACGCCCTCAGCAACATATTCCTCGATCTCCTCATGGGTCAGATCATTGCCTTCGCGCTTGTTGCGCTGAATATTGGCTTCGAGCGACGCCATCCCGCGCGATGCCTTATAACGGTGCCCCCTGCGGGTCATGATAAGTCCGGGGCTCTCATCCGTCCCGGCAAGCAGGCTTCCCACCATTGCCGTATGCGCGCCGGCGGCGATCGCTTTTGCCAGGTCGCCGGGCTGCCGGATACCTCCATCGGCAATGATAGGAACGCCGTAATCACGCGCGGCTTCGGCGCATTCAATGACCGCGGTAAGCTGCGGCACTCCGGAACCGGCAACGATCCGCGTGACGCAGATCGAGCCGGGACCCACGCCGACTTTGACTGCATCCGCGCCTGCTTCGATGAGACGCCTGGTGCCATCTGCCGTAGCGACGTTACCCCCGATGATTTGTGCGTCTGGGAAGTGCTGGCGGATATTTTTGATCATCTCGATTTCGAGCTGCGAATCTCCGTGGGCAATATCCACGACGATACAATCCGCCCCAGCTTGCAAGACGGCTTCCACGCGACGCATTTCCCTATCGCGCACGCCGACCGCCGCGCCCACCGAAAGCCGGCCTTTTGAGTCCTTGGTTGCTTTCGGGTATTGGGTGATCTTCATGATGTCTTTCAAGGTCACCAGACCGGCCACCCGCCCGTTGCTATCTACCAGCGGCAGTTTCTCCACGCGGTGCTCGTGCAACAGGCGCTCGGCTTCCTTCAACGAGGTATCCGGCGAGGCGCTGTGAACATGGCGAGACATGATAGCGCCGACCGGCTTGCCCTCCTCGTTTTCGAACAGCAGATCTCGGGTGGAGACGATGCCGACCAGCCTTTCGTCTTGATCCAGGATCAGGATACCGCCCGTCCCGGTCTCAGCCACCACGCGCTTGACGTCGCCAACTGTATGCGCTTCAGTCATGGTAATGGGCTTATCCACAATGAACGACTCAGCCTTCTTGACGCGCTCGATATGGCGCGCCTGTGCTGCAATCGTCATGAAACGATGGATGATCCCGATCCCGCCCTCACGCGACATGGCAATCGCCATGTCGCTTTCGGTGACCACATCCATATTCGCAGAAATGATGGGAACTTGCAGGGAGATTTTTTTCGTCAGCCAGCTTTTGGTAGAGAGAGTTCGCCGGGAGTCAACATCTGAATATTGGGGGACTAACAATACATCGTCGTACGTTAACGCCGTTTTAGGCAAAATTTTCATGGTCACTCCTCTTGGATTCAACCGCTCGAATTATAATGCTTGCTGATGGCTCTTCATGCGCTTTCGCCGCTGGATGGTCGCTATGCGAGCGAGATGGCTCCGCTACGAGAGTTCTTCTCTGAATTTGCATATCTGCGAACTCGAGTCCGCCTCGAAGTGGATTATTTGTCTGCGCTCTCGCGAACAGGCTTGCTCCCTGCCCAGGTAGTATCCGACCTTGAACTGACTCAACAAAGCTTCACCGCAGACGACGCTCACCAGATCCAACAGTATGAGATGACCACTCGTCACGATGTCAAAGCCATCGAATATTTCCTTAGAGATCGTATCCTGCCCGAGCTGCATCCATGGATTCACTTTGGATTGACATCTGAAGATATCAACAACCTCGCGCAGGCACTTGCGCTGCGAGACTCGCGCGACCAAGTGTTACTCCCGGCTCTTGATCAACTGCTCTTATCCCTCAGAGACTTTGCCAGGCAATATCGCGCCCTGCCCTTACTGGCTCGGACCCACGGCCAGCCTGCCGTGCCGACGACACTGGGAAAGGAGATAGCCGTTTACATCGCTCGTCTGGATAAATGCCGCATGGAACTCGCGACTCACCGGTTCGAAGCGAAGCTCACAGGAGCGACCGGCAGCTTTAATTCTTTACAATCCGCCGCACCCCACGTGGATTGGATCTTATTCAGCAAGCGATTTATCAAGAGCTTTGATCTTGAGCCCAATCTTGTGACGACACAGATCTTGCCCTATGACAATTGGGTCCGATATTTTGACAATCTCCGGCTGACCAACACACTATTAATTGACTATACGCAAAATATCTGGCGCTACATCAGCAATGGTATTCTTATCCAAAAGGTAGTCGAAAGCGAAGTCGGCTCCTCCACCATGCCTCAAAAAGTAAATCCTATCGACTTTGAGAATTCTGAAGGTAATCTCGGGATCGCAAATGCGCTGCTCACCCACTACGGGCAGAAGCTGCCTGTCTCGCGACTGCAAAGAGATCTTTCCGATTCGACAGTGCGAAGGACATTTGGTGTGGCGTTAGGACATACACTCCTGGCATGGAACAACATTACGCGCGGCATGAGCCGCGTCGCCGCGGACGAGAAACGAATCCAGCAGGAGCTAAACCAGCACTGGGAAGCAATCAGCGAAGGCGCGCAGACTATCCTTCGGTCAGTTGGACACGGCGACGCGTACGAGTCGCTTAAGTCCTTCACCCGCGGGCGCGTGCTGGACAAGAACAGTTACCGGGACTGGGTGAAGCGACTGGACATTAACGAGGAGACGCGCAGTCGCTTATTGGACCTGTCACCTGAGTCATATATTGGTTTAGCGATTGAACTAACTGATGCAGTCCTTCGAGACCCGAAGATCGAATCTCGAAGCGTCGAATAGCGAATACCGGAGGTTGCATGCCAGTCACAGCAGTCATTGGAACACAATGGGGTGATGAGGGCAAGGGGAAGGTCGTCGATTACCTTGCGGGGCAGGCAGATTACGTGGCACGCTTCAATGGCGGGAACAACGCCGGGCATACGGTGATCAACGAGTATGGCACCTTTAAGATCCATCTGGTCCCTTCCGGGATCTTTGCGCAGAATACCATTGGCTTGATCGGCGGCGGCGTGGTCATCGACCCTGCTGTCTTGCTGGAAGAAATCGAGATGCTCAACCGGGAGGGCGTGGGCGTGGAGGGCCGGCTCTGGATCTCGCCCCGCTCCCATTTGATCATGCCTTATCACAAAATACTGGATGGGCTATATGAAGAGGCAAAGGGCCCGGATGCCACCGGCACTACTCGCCGAGGAATTGGTCCAGTGTTTGCGGACAAGGTCAGCTACAACGGTATCCGCTGGAGCGATTTTGCCAGTGAAGCGTTCGAGTCGCGTCTTAAAGTTCAACTGGCATTGAAGAACAAAATTATCGTGGCGCTGGGTGGTGAAACCGTGGACCTGGACGAAGTGCGCCAGCTTTATCGCGGCTATTACCAGCGCGTGAAACCTTATCTTCGTGAGCTGTTTTCAATCGTCCAGGATGGACTGAAAGTAGACAAACACTTCCTGCTCGAGCAGGCGATGGGGACGTTTCTGGATACGGACTGGGGCACGTATCCATTCGTAACCGCCTCGACTACCATCCCCTCGGCAGCCTCGGCGGGCCTCGGCATCCCGCCGCGCCATATCACAAGAGTGGTCGGCGTGGCGAAAGCCTATACCACGCGCGTCGGGGCGGGACCCTTGCCTACAGAGATCCGGGATGTGCAAGCAGAGGCTTACACAAAATTCGGCGAAGTGGCGGCGACGACAGGCCGGACCCGCAGAGTGGGATGGCTGGATCTGGAGCTGGTGCGGACAGCTGTACAGCTCAGCGGTGTGACCGAATTATGTTTGACGAAGCTGGATGTGTTGAGTGGATTGAATGAGCTGCAGGTGGGCACAGGATACAAGCTGAATGGCCAGGCAGTCCGGTATGCAGATGTAGACGCTTACGAGCTCGGAAAGGTAGAAGTCGAATATCGAACTGTCAACGGCTGGCAGGATGAGCTCGGCATGGCGAGTTCGTACGAAGAGCTTCCCGAAAAAGCTCGCACCTATGTAAAACTAATCGAAGAGGCGGCTGAAGTTCCGGTCAAATGGATTGGAGTGGGACCCGAGAGAGAAGCAACCATAAGGTTGTAGCTGCCGGCTGTTTGTGAGTCTTGTCTCCTGAACCTAGGACTGTCAGTCCAGCGTCGGAGATAGCAACTTCCCTGCCGCGTGGTGGGGAGATTTTCTATTTTGCTTGTCTTGTTTTTAGTATATAAGAGAGCAACAATTTTCATCTACCTTTAATAGAATTAAAAGTTGCGAAAATGAAAAAGCTGATCTCGAATTTGCCAACCCTCATTAAACTGTCCTACCAGGGCTGGAAAGAGGATAAAGCCTCCCGCCTTTCCGCCGCGCTAGCATACTATACGATCTTTTCCCTGGCCCCCTTGCTTGTGATCATCATTGCCGTTACAGGTCTCTTCTGGCAACGAGAAGCAGTGCAAGCACTCGTCGAAGCCCAAATGGAAGGCCTGGTTGGATCGCAGGGAAGGACATTCGTCGCGGATATGCTTGCAAACGCCAGCCGTCCCGCCGCCGGGATCACGGCCACGATCGTTGGCGTGATTACGCTGCTCTTTGGTGCACTGGGGGCATTCAACGAATTGCACAATGCGCTCAACACCATCTGGGATGTCAAAGAGGAAGAGACCAAAGGATTTGTAGAAGCCATCAAGAAAGTCATATTCAGTCGATTGCTGTCATTCGGCATGATTCTCGTGATCGGGTTTCTATTACTGGTTTCACTGGTCATCAGCGCGGGTCTCTCAGCAGTCAACGAGACCGTCGGGGCTGCGGTTCCCCTCTCAGAGATCCTGCTACAAATTTTGAACCTCATCATCTCTGTTGGCGTGATTACCGTCCTGTTTGCGCTGATCTTCAAATTTCTCCCGGATGCGGAAATTGCCTGGAGGGACGTATGGCTGGGCGCCTTTGTCACAGCCCTCTTATTCTCCCTTGGCAAATTCCTGATCGGCCTGTACCTGGGCAACAGCGCTGTGGCTTCCTCGTTTGGAGCAGCTGGTTCTTTGGTCCTATTGCTGATCTGGATCTATTATTCGGCACAAATCCTGCTTTTTGGGGCCGAGTTCACGCAAGTCTACGCAAATAACTACGGATCCAAGATCGTGCCTAAAGGTGAAGAAGTACCTGCCGAAACCCCACAAAGCGTCCAGCCGGGTGCAAGGCCTGTACCTGAGTTCAAGCCCCGGCTTGCAGTTCCCGCCGCGTCTGCCATCTCTGCCCGGGAAAGTAAGCTCGAGCAGCAGAATACTCAGACAGCACGAGTCTTTGTCGGACTACTGGCAGCCTCGTTCTTCACAGGAATTCTGACATCGATCTTAGGATTGAGAAGGAGGTAGAACAATCCTGGAGAACGGTTTTTGCGAGCAACTTCTGGTCATTCCCAGTGTTATCATAACTGAGAGACGTAACAGGCAAATCTGGTCATCGTTTCTCACAATGAGCGGGATGTGAGGCCCGCCCCGAACGAATCGTCAAACTAACTACAAATCTTTGAGGAGGCAGAAATGAACTGGATCTTATGGATCATCTTCGGTGCGCTCGCGGGCTGGATTGCGAGCATGATCATGGGCCGCAACGCCCAGATGGGTGCCCTCGCTAATATTGTCGTGGGTATCGTTGGAGCCCTCATCGGTGGCTTCCTGATGAACAATGTTTTTGGGGCCCCAGGAGTCTCCGGCTTCAACATCACCAGCCTGATTGTTGCCATTCTGGGCGCAGTCATCCTGCTCTTCCTGGTGGGTCTGGTACGCCGGTCCTGACGACCATACAAATACATACAACAGCAAGACAAACGCCGTGCATGTTCCCATGCACGGCGTTTTCATTTCCTGCTGGCAAGTCGGTATAATGGAATGCCATGACGAAACTTCTAATTCTCTCACGTGATGAAGAGGAGTATGCACGCTTGATCCGGGCGGCAGGACTCGACCAGCTCGAGATCACCACGGAGCCCGGTGAGGCAGAGATCGTCCTGGGTGAGCCCAGGTTGGCGCGCGATGCCCTGCCGCACCTCTCCAGGTTGAAGTGGGTGCAGTCGATTTACGCAGGCGTGGAGCCTCTCGTGGATCCTGCTCAACGACGTGACTATTTCCTGACGAATGCCCGTGACGTATTCGGCGAGCTGATGTCTGAGTATGTATTTGGCTACCTGCTCTTTTTCGAAAAGAGAATACTGGAGCGAATCGAAACACAAAAGAGAAAACAATGGCAGCGACCTGAATCGGGAGTGTTGCGCCATAAAACCATCGGGCTCTTAGGAGTCGGATCCATTGGAGCACACCTCGCCGAAACAGCCAAGCAATTCAAAATGCGCGTACGAGGGTACACACGCCAGAGCGAGACGAGCCAGCAGGTTGATCAATACTTTCACGGCGACGAGCTAGTACCGTTCGTGCAGGGATTGGACTATCTCGTGAGCGTTCTGCCCCGGACGAATGATACGGATAAGATTGTGGATGCAAATCTGCTGGGCGCGCTGCCTGCCCACGCGATCTTCATCAATGTCGGGCGGGGCAACGCTGTGGACGAGTCTGCTCTGGTGGAAGCACTGTCCGAAGGCAGGATCGCGGCTGCCGTACTGGACGTCTTCGAGCAGGAGCCTCTACCGGCCGAGCACCCTTTCTGGACGACTCCTAATCTGTACATGACATTCCATACGTCGGCGATAAGCTATCCCGAAGATCTGACAGAGCTGTTCATTGAAAATTACCATCTCTTCCTCGAGGGCAAGCCCCTCAAACACGCGGTCGATTTTGAGCGAGGCTATTAACCCGGGCAGGCAATCATCATGACGATCGCACTTCAGCATATCGAAGCAGCTGCCCAGCGGATTGAGCCTTACATTCACCGCACACCAGTGCTCACCAACCGGAGCCTGGATGCAAGAATGGATGCGCAGGTATTTCTCAAATGCGAAAACTTGCAGAAGGTGGGAGCATTCAAATTCCGCGGCGCCTGTAACGCTGTCTTTTCGTTAACGAAGGACGAGGCGGCATATGGTGTCGCCACGCACTCCTCCGGAAACCACGCGCAGGCACTGGCGCGCGCGGCGGGATTGAGAGGCATTCCGGCTTATATCGTCATGCCCGAGAACGCGCCGGCCGTCAAGAAAGCCGCGGTCGCGGGGTATGGAGGACTGATCACCTTCTGTGAGCCAACGCTGGAGGCACGCGAGCGAACTCTGGCAGAAGTCGTGAATAAAACGGGTGCAATCGTGGTGCATCCCTACAACGATGCACGCGTCATCGCCGGTCAGGGGACCGTCGCCCTTGAACTGCTGGAAGAGATTCGGGATCTGGATATGGTGATCGCACCGGTCGGGGGAGGCGGGTTGCTGAGCGGCACTGCCATCGCCGTAACAGAACTGAACAAGGTGAGTCGTGTGATCGGGGCTGAGCCGGAAAT
>DATHTH010000118.1:0-13646 GCA_035463495.1 Anaerolineales bacterium
TGAATTGATCGAGCGTATTCTGGATGAAGCGTACCAGCTATTGCTGAAACCGGGCATCAAGGTCCAGAACACGGAGGCACGCCAGCTGCTGGTCGAGGCGGGCGCCCAGGCAGACGAGGAGACACAGGTGGTAAAAATCCCGGCTCAAATCGTCAAGAAAGCCCTGGAGAGTGTTCCCCACGAGTTTTATCTATATGATTACGAGGGCAATCCTACAGTGCACTATGGGGGCGACAGCGTGCATTTCGACCCGGGCTCTTCCGGCATTACCATGCTCAACCCGGACACGCTCGAGCACGAGACAACCGAAACCCCCCACCTGATCAAATTGCTAAAAATCGCGGAGCAGCTCCCGCAGTATGATGCTCAGTCCACTGCCGTGATCTGCCACGATGTCCACAAGGATATCCAGGACTTATATCGTCTTTATCTGGTGCTTCTCTATTCGAAGAAGCCGATCGTCACGGGGGCATTTACCAATAAGACCGTCCAGCAAATGATCGACATGCTGGCAGTATTTGCAGGCGGCAAGGATGCTCTGCGCGAAAAACCGCGGGCTGTTTTTGACGTCTGTCCTGCTCCGCCGCTCATCTGGAGCAACTTTGGCTCCGGAAACCTGATCGCCCTGGCGCGCGCCGGCGTGCCTGCCGAAATCGTCTCCGTTCCGCTGGCTGGCGCTGCCGCCCCGGTGACCCTGCTCGGTGCGGTCACGCAGCACACTGCGGAATGCCTGGCGGGAATCACCATCCACCAGTTGGCTGGAGCCGGTTCTCCGATCGTCTGGGGTGGCGCCGCGGCAATCTTCGATATGCGCAAGGGCGCGACGCCCATGGGCGCGGTCGAATCTGCGATGCTGGACTGCTCGTATGCGCAGGTCGCCAAGTCTCTGGGCATGCCCACCCATACCTACCTGGGCGCGACCGACTCGAAGCTTGTGGACGCCCAGGCGGGCCTCGAGAGCGGAATCACCGCCATGATCGGAGCCCTGAGCGGCATCAACATGATCTCCGGCTCCGGCATGCTGGATTTCCTGGCGTGTCACAGCGCGGAAAAACTCGTCATCGACGCGGAGGGCATCGCCATGGCAAAGCGTATGCTCGAAGGCGTCCAGCTGCACACCGAACATCTTGCGACTGATTTTTACGACAGCAAAATTAACTTCAAGGGCGGTGATTTTCTCAAGCAGAAAATTACCATGCAGCTCTTCCGAAAGGAGCAGCATCTTCCCAGCAATATCATCGACCGCGACTCGGTGCGCGGCTGGAAAGAGGCCGGCGGGCTGGATGCCTTTGGACGCGCCAAGGTCCGGGTGGAGCAGCTTCTCGACACATATGTCAAACCGGAGCTGGATCCCGTTAAAGTGGCGGATCTGCATGCATTCATGCTTGACCTCGCCAGACAGGCAGGCATGGATAGCTTACCAGCTCACGAGCTTGCACCTACCGTGGCATAATACGGATTAAGGACCCGGGTATGCATAACCTGTATACCTGTTACCATGTTAACTTTCATAGAGGAGACTCATGCTCAAACAGGCACATGCAATCTCGGAAGAGCTGATCGAGTGGCGGCGTGATTTTCATATGCACCCCGAGATCGGCTTCGAGCTTCACCGCACATCGCAGATCGTTGCAGATGAATTGGAAAAGATGGGATATCGCGTCCGGCGCGGGGTCGGCAAAACCGGGGTCGTAGCGGAAATCGGCAATGGCGGCAAGACAATCGCCATCCGCGCCGATATGGATGCCCTCCCCATTCTGGAGCAGAACGAATATGAATATGCTTCGAAGAACCCCGGCGCCATGCACGCCTGTGGGCACGATTCCCATACCGCGATGGCATTGGGAGCGGCTTTACTGCTTTCAAAGGAAAAGTTGCCGGGTCGGGTTCGCTTCCTCTTCCAACCCTGCGAAGAGACCACCGATGAGGAAGGCAAGAGCGGCGCGCAGCGCATGTCCGCCGAGGGCGCCATGGATGGTGTGGATTACGTCATTGGGCAGCATGTTGACCCAACTAGACCGGTGGGTACGATCGGCATCAACGCCGGTCCCAGCTCGGGCGGAGTGGACAGCTGGTATGCGGTCATCTCAGGCAAGGGTGGGCATGGAGCGCACCCGGAC
Organism: Anaerolineales bacterium; assembly: GCA_035463495.1. GTDB lineage: Bacteria > Chloroflexota > Anaerolineae > Anaerolineales > Villigracilaceae > Defluviilinea. Next base: position 2,121 of record DATHTH010000118.1, read on the forward strand.
AAGACCATCGATCCGTTCTACTTGATGGCGCACGTGATCCTGGCATTGAACGCGATGATCTCGCGCCGCATTAATCCGTTTGAACCCGCAGTTGTCAGCATCGGCTCAATTAATGGCGGCTTTACCGAAAACGTCATTCCGGAAAGCGTCCATCTGAGCGGCACGCTGCGCTTCACCGACGAAAAGGTCCATCAACAAATCCATGAGGAGATGAAGCGAGCCTTTGACATTGCCAGGTCGCTGGGTGGAGACTACCAGCTGCGATTCGAGATCGGCGGTCCTCCGATGATCAACGACAGGTTCGTGTCTGAGGTCATTGAGATGGCGGGCAAGGATTTGCTCGGCGCAGAGAACGTCCAGGAGATTGGAAAGACGCTGGGCGCAGAGGATTTTGGCGAATTCATGAAGCATGCGCCCGGCGCCATGTTCACCCTCGGCACTCTGAAGCAGGGCCATGAAAGCTACCTGCTTCACCATCCCCGATTCGATCTGGATGAACGCGCCCTGCCGATTGGCACTGCCATGCTGGTAGAGACGGCTAAACGATTCCTGGAACTGTCGTAAAAGGGTCGCCCTTCAAAAGGATAAAAATCCCCGCGAGGCGGGGATTTTTTATGGAGCCGTCTGCTTCCTGTGCAAATGATAAGGAATGAGCATGAGGAAACCCAGAGCAATGATGAACTGACCGATCAAGACGCCGGTTGCTTGCAAAGGACCAAAATAAGGGTTATCGGGCAGCGTCTGCGCGCCCATTCCGAATACATCCGCCATGCCGGAAAAGATCGTGATGACGTAACCGGTCCAGATGAGACGGAGCCCAATGTCGGCTACGATGCTGCGCTGCTCCCTGCCCCACAGTGCAGAGAGACCCACAAACCCACCCAGACAAATCAGTCCCAGACCAATAATCAGCACCACGATCTGGAGGAACCCCACAACCTCCGCTCGATTCCAGCCGAACCAGTTCGGTTTGGCGCCGATGGCAAACATCAGCAATCCGACGCCGACCGTCAGCAGGCTGAAACGAATGCGTAAATAGGAAACGCGGAAAGCAGGTTCTAGGTTCATACGGGCAGATGGGTCCGTAGGATTCTCAGCCAGTTCCCCCCTAGGACATTGGCAGCATCGGCTCCACTGTAGCCGCGCTCTATCAGTTTGGTGGCGACCATCTGCAGATCGGCGATCGTGTCGAGCTCGGGCGGGATGGATTGCAATCCAAAGCCGCCGTCGAAATCCGAGCCAATTCCGGCATGCAGGGCATCCCCTGCAAGCTGACAGACGTGATCGATATGCGCGACATAGGTGTCGAGCGGCACTTCTTCACGGCGGCTACCTCTCTTGCGCAACCAGCCAGCCTTGAGAAAGGTGTTCAAGGGAATTAAACCAATGACACCATCCCGTTCGATCAAGCCCCGGATGACGCGGTCTGGTATGTGGCGATTGGTCTCGGCCTCCTGCATCAGTGCCGCGCAATTGGAGTGAGTCGCGATCAGCGGCCCTTCATAGCGATCCAGCGCTTCATACGCGGCTGCAGGGTCCATATGGCTGAGATCGAGGATAAAGTTGTAGTCCGCCATCGCGGCGATCAACTTGCGGCCTTCGTCCGTCAGAGGCCCGGGCTCACCGGTTCCACCCGAGTAACGCGTTCCCGCCCAGGCAAGACCAATGATCCGCAAGCCCTGGTCATACCATTCTCCCAGCTCACGCGGCGAGCGGATGCCGTCCGCGCCTTCCATGAGATAGATCAACCCCACGGGATGACCTTCCTCTTCCGGAATAGGCCTGGACCAGTGAGCGATCACGGAGTCGAGTTCAGTTCTGGAAGAGACAAGGCGAAATTTATCAGGATGTGAGTCTGCCAGCCGCCGGTAGACCGTGATCTGGTCACGATACAGTCTGTAGGCAGTTTCGTAATCAGCGTACAGGACGATATCCCCCGGCTCTTTTTTTCTGGCGGGCGGCGCGAAGAGCGTCGCAAAGACAGCTGCCACCTGTCCGCGCTGGTATTCGGGCCAACCCACCAGGCAGTCACCGTTGCGCTCGGGCGTGGTCGTGCCGGCCTCGAGCTGGCGCGTGACCTCCACCGAGCGGGTGTAGTCGCGACCATAGGTCAGCATGTTCCAGGCGATATCCTGATGTGAGTCGATGATCAGGGGCATAGTCATGAAAGAGCGTCCCAGTGGGACGCTCTTGGCTGCCGGTTAGGATCAGGCTTCCGGGTTCTCGGAGGGGGCTTCTTCACCCGGAGCCTCATCGGCTGGCTCCGCAGGCTCGGGGGCCTCAGGCTCTTCTTCCTGGTTGTACTGCGCCGTCAGCAACTTGAAGTCCTTATCGGCAAAGGCAGCAGAGTCGACTTTGCGCAGGCTCAAGCCAATGCGATGCTGGTCCGGATCGATGCGGATAACACGCAGGCTCTTGACCTCGCCTTCCTTGAGAACCTCCTTGGGATGCTCGATGCGGTGCTCGGCGATCTCGGAGATATGGATCAAGCCCTCGATGTCGCCCTCCAGCCGGGCAAAGGCGCCAAACTTGGTCAGACGGGTAATCACACCTTCTACCAGCTGCCCGACGCTGTACTTCTCGACCCGGGCCCGCCAGGGATCTTCCTGCAGAGCGCGCACTGAAAGACCGATGCGCTTCTTGTCTTTGTCGACGTTGATAACCTTGACCTTGACTTCTTGCCCGACTTCCAGCACCTCGCGTGGATGGTCGATATGCTCCCAGGAGAGCTCCGAAAGATGCACAAGCCCGTCGGCGCCATTGATGTTAATGAACGCGCCGAAGTTGGCGAGACTGGTGACACGTCCGGTGTACACCTTGCCTTCTTCGAGCTCCTCGATCACGCGCTCCTTGATGGACTGGCGCGACTCGGTGCTGGCAGCCCGTTCGGATAGGATCAGGCGGCGGCGCTCGCGGTCCACCTCGATCACACGAACGGTGATCGGCTGTCCGATCATCTTCTGCCAGCGCTGCTCCGGCGTATCGCCTGTGGACTGGCTGCGGCGCATGGCGCTGATCTGCGAGGAGGGCACAAACCCGCGCAAGCCCTCCACGCCGGCGATCAAGCCGCCCTTATTGAAGCCGAGGATCTTGCTCTCGACGACTTCGTCATTGGCCATCATCCGTTCCACATTATCCCAGGAGAGCTGTTCCTGGGCGCGTTTGAGCGAGAGGACGACATTCCCTCTATCATCCTCGGGATTGATGACATACACATGGATTTCCTGACCGACCTTCAACGCTTCGCGCTCTTCGGCGGTCAATTGGTCCATTTCACGACCAGAAACAATGCCTTCTGACTTGGCACCGATGCTCACAAGGATTTCACTGGGTGTGATACTCGCAATGGTCCCCATGCGGATCTCGCCTGCTTGAGGCAAGTCAACGTTCAGTTCCTGCTCCTGAAGCAAAGATTCCATTGTTTGGTTGTTGTTATTTGCCTGTTCTCCCTGCTGATGAGCATCGCTCCCCTGAGCGGGCAGGGCCTCATTCTGATCTGTCACTTGAAACTCCGGTTGAGAAAATGTGAGGGAGATTATACAGTTGAATGTGCCAGATGGCAACCCTAGTCGTTTCTTCTCACCAGAATCCTAATTTCAACTCAGCGGAATTTAAGGCTTTCCATGACCGGTGAGCATGCAAACTGACCTTCGTGCTCACCTCAGCGAAACCAACAGTGCGCCAGCCCTGATTTTACGGGGCTTGCATTGTTGGGAAAATATCAATCGCGCGTTATAATCACGCTTCGGAGTTAATAAATGCCACCTATCTTTCCATTTACCGCAATCGTAGGACAGGAGCGCATGAGGCGTGCGCTGATATTAAATGCTGTGGATACCCGCATTGGCGGTGTCTTGATCCGAGGCGAACGCGGGACCGCCAAATCGACCGCGGCGCGTGCCCTGGCTGCCCTGCTTCCTAACGTAAAAGTTGTGGATGACTGCCGCTTTGGCTGCGACCCGGATCGTCCAGCCACCTGGTGCACAGAATGTAAGGAACGTTTTGACGGCGCCTCGAAGATTCCCGCGCATATAAGGACTACATCCTTTGTGAACCTACCGGTCTCCGCGACCGAAGATCGCGTGGTGGGGACGCTCGATATTGAGCAAGCCATTCAGAAGGGTGAGCGCCATTTCGAGCCGGGTGTGCTGGCGTCAGCCAATCGGGGCCTGCTCTACATCGATGAAGTGAATCTTCTCGACGATCACGTCGTGGACGTGCTGCTGGATTCAGCTGCCATGGGCGTGAACATGGTCGAGCGCGAGGGGATTTCCTTTACGCATCCCGCGCGCTTCATCCTGGTCGGCACCATGAACCCCGAGGAAGGCGAGCTGCGCCCTCAGTTGCTGGACCGCTTTGCCCTTTCCGTGGACATCGTCGGCATTCGTGAGGCGCGCGAGCGTGTCATGATCATGGAACGCAACCTGGCTTTCGAGCAGGATGCGGAAGCGTTCCGCCAGAAGTGGATGCAGAAAGAGGAAGACCTATCACACCAGATCGAGCGCGGGCGTGAGCTGGTAGGACAGGTGACCCACACCAGCCGCGACCTTCTCTCTATCGCCGCGTTGACCTCTTCCCTGAACGTGGACGGCCACCGCGCCGACCTGGTCATTCTCAAAGCTGCGCGCGCCCAGGCTGCCTTCGAAGGCCGGACCAAGATCAACGACCACGACATTGCCCTGGCTGCTGAACTGGCTCTGCCCCACCGCATCAAGCGGACTCCCTTCCAGCAAGCTGAGATGACGACCGAGCAACTGCAGGAGCGCATCGAGCAGCTTGCCGGTCAGTCGGTCCCGAGCGAGGCGGAAGAAGAGTCCCAATCGCAGCAGGGACAACCCGAGGAAAAAAAAACTTAAAACTCGAAGATGAGCGCGAGGAACATCCGCAGGAGGGCAAGCCAGAGCAGATGCCTCAGGATGTCTTCGCCAACACCAGCGCCAACTGGTGGGAGGGCGGACAAAAGGTCAAGCCCGGTGAGAAGTTCCAGCCTCGCAAATTAAATACCCCGCTCGACAAATTAGCCCGCAAACATGCCGGCCGTCGCTCGCTTACGAAGACCGAGCGCAAACACGGCCGCTATATCAAGGCGCGTCCCGCTGGAGAGAGGAAAGACGACATCGCCTTCGACGCCACCTTCCGCGCCGCGGCGCCATTCCAGAAGCAACGCACCGAAAAACGCAAGCGATTGGCGTTCGCCATCGAGTCGTCGGACCTGCAGCGTAAGATACGCGTCAAACGCGTGGCAAACCTAGTATTGTTCCTGGTGGATGCATCCTGGTCCATGGCAGTGGCAGAGCGCATGAACGCCACGAAGGGCGCGATCCTGTCGTTGCTGACGGATGCCTACCAGCGCCGTGACCGCGTCGGCTTGATTGTCTTCCAGAAAGACCGCGCCACGCTCGTGCTGCCCCCCACCAATTCCGTGCAGCTCGCCCAGCGTGCCCTGATGGATATCCCCGTCGGCGGAAAGACCCCACTCTCGGCAGGCCTGTTCCTCGCCGCGGACGTGCTGCAACAGGAGAAACTACATCACCCCGATATCGAGCCGCTGCTCATTGTGTTAACCGATGGGGCGGGCAACGTTTCGATCGGTGCCCTGCCTCCCCAGGAAGAGTCCTATCGCTTCGCCGATATGATCGCCCATGAGAAGATCAAAAGTATCGTCATCAATATGGAACACGCTGCCTTCGATCAGGGACTCGCGCAGCAGCTCGCGAATCACCTCAAAGCGCCATGTTACGCGCTGAGTGAGCTAAAGGCTGAGAACCTGTATCACACCGTGAAAGAAGAAATGTCCAGGCCGGCGAAAAAATGAAGTGACAGTCACCGTTTCTCGAAAGGGTAGTTATCGCTTTATGAGGAAATCGCAAAAACTCCGTTGTCATAATGGCAACGGAGTTTTTGCTTTAGGTCCAAGCAACTCTCATAGGGTCAAATCTTGTGTCCTCACGCCCTCACCTTGTACAGAGCCGTAAGCGCCGCGCCGATGGCTTGCGAGAGGTCACCCAAAGCCGCAGGGACAATGGTGAGTGCATCGCGTTGATACGGCCATAAATATTCACGTGCATTCGCGCGCACGATACTCAAGTAATTCTCGCGGAACGCGGGTGTCGTGGCTTCAGGGTCCATCAATCCACCGCCGATGACAACGAATTTCGGGTCGAGCGCCATCGCCAGGTTGGCCACGTGTAAACCCAGAGCCTTTGCCTGAAAATCGAAAATTTCCACCGCGAGCGGGTCGCCCTTCTGAGCCAGTCCACGCAGGGAGAATGCACGCTCTTTCATGCTGAGAGTTGACCTGGCTAAATCATGCTCAGGGTGTTGCTCCAGTTTTTCTGCGAGAAGATAGGGTAAGCCCGCCAGGCAGGTATAGACCTCGATACAACCCCAGGTCCGTCCGCATCCACAGGGATAGGCTTTCGCCCCAAGCAGGTGGAGCGGCGCGGGCATGTGACCGCCTTCCATCCCTGCGAAGGTGTCGCCGCTGAGCGCAAACCCATTTCGATCAATATAGGCGCATCCTAAGCCGGAACCGGGAGCAAGCATCAGCACGGTTGCATCCATCTCGCCGCGCGCGTGCTGGGCTTCTGCCACGCCGCCCATATCGCCGTCATTCCCAACGGTCAGAGGGATGTCGCGTCCGGCCCGTTCAGCGAGAGCCTCACTATACGCGGTGTGCACATCAAACCCGGTAAAACTGTCCGGCAGGTTCGCAGAGTGGTCGAAAACACCGTACCGCTGAAATGGACCAGGGACGGCTAAACCGACTCCGCCAACCTGATCCCAGGTGAGACCGTTCGTAGCTAAATAAGCCTCAATCGCGTCCACCCAACTGCGCACAACCGCTTCAGGCCCGGAAGCTGCATTGGTCGAGGATTGCAGTAACCTGGTTGAGATAGTCGAACCGTCACTCCATACACCGCCAACTTTGGATGTGGTCGCGCCGCCATCGGTGCCAATATAGATTGTGCTATTCATGAATTGTTCCTACCTCATTCGAAGTTTCTACCACGCCATAGAGTGTTATTGTACTTGTTCTCGGGCTGCCTCAGACTTACTTTAACAGTCTATCCACCATGGACTGCGCCATCACCGCAACCTGCTAGTCGTGCGCGGTGATGGCGCTAATTTGTAACCTCAGGACCTCTGGGAGTTCATGAAGCATTTTGGAGGTCGCGTGGCTTCGGGAGAACTATTTATTCATGGGAACATTCAACTCGATTTGGTCGGGGTCGTCTGACCCAGCCTGCATATTATCCCCGAATTTGTCGTAGTAACCCTCAACCGAGAATACAATCGTAAACAACGTATCGCGCGGGATACCGGTGATGCGGTATTGACCATTGCTTCCTGTTTGTAAGGAGACAACAACGTACCTCTCAACAAAATTCTCGCTCTGCCATTGATCATAGGTAACGCCCGGAGAAAGGACGAACACAGAAACCCCCGGTATGGGATTGCCTGTGTCCACATCGTAGATCAAGCCGTAAACAGTCACCGTGTCCCCGCTGGATTCCGGTGTTGGGCTGGAGCTTCCGCCACCCGAGCCGACAGTTACGTCCGGCGCCCGCCCAACGCTGTGCTGATCCGCGCCCGCGAAAAATTCCACGCTGTAAACGCCATCAGGCAAAGGGTCCCCATCGTTGGAAAGGTAAGAGGCAAAACGGCCCTCTGCATCCCACTCCCAGGCATAGGTAAAGTCGCCGACCATCTGCCCATTGTGAGTCCAGATCTCGCGGAATGGTTCGCCGTTCGTCATTCCAGAGTAGTCGAACCCTGGCACCACACAGAGCGTTTCCGCGGGATACGAATCGACGGGCTCGCCAGGATTACACTCCGAATCTGAGGTCAGCCAGACAAAATTCGATAGTGTTTGTTGCCCGCTTCCTTCTGCGGATATCACACCGGGCACCGGATAGGGGCTGGCGTACTGTTTACCGGCTCGCGCGGCTTCGATCAGGGGCACAGCCAGATTGATCGGGCGCACAGCATTAATGAATCCTCCGATCGGAATACAGGTATCGGCGTCCGTCAGCTGGCCATCGCCGTTGGTGTCCTGTACTACGCGGCAATCCGTGATGTTGCCCTCGGCTCCAGAAGATGCCTTAGTAGGCACGCCGATGATCTGTGCGCTATCGTTCGCAGCAAGACCACCGGAATTTCCACCTGCGATCGTGGCATCCGTTTTAAGCCAGGCGCGGTCACCCACGGGATCCTGCGGGGTAAAGCCCGAAATATTGCCGTCAGTAAAGGTAATCGTATCCCCGCCGATGCCGGGGAAACCAAAGATATAGAGGGGATCTCCTACATGCACGGTATCTGAATTGCCTATCGCAACGGAGGGCAGGTTTAGTGAACTCGAAGCCACAGGATTACCGTCGATCGTGGAGGTAATCTGGAGCACGGCGAGATCGAGGAAGCCATCCGCAGCACGTACCTCTGCCAGGTAGGAAACGACGGGGGGCTTATCCTCGGCTTGAATCAGGGCAATACCCAGCGCGTCGGGGTTTTGAGGTTCGCCTTGTGTGGTGGGCGCAGCCACATGCGCGTTCGTCAGGATGAGCCCGCCCGGATCAAGGATCGTTCCAGATCCTGTCCAGGCTGGAGACAATTCACCGTTTTGATTGAACAATGCATAGATCTGCACAGTGGCGGAAATTAAAGTTGCGCGCTCGCTACCTGTCAGGCGGTTGGGAGAATCATCCTGCACAGGAGGGGAAACAGGTGGAACTGTGGGGACAGGTTGCACCGGAGATTGAACGGCCTGACAGGCAAGCGCCGCCATGGCCAGGACCAAAACCATTAACCGGAAACGATTGATTCTCATGCCTGCCTCCGCTAAAAGCTCACCGATTCCAGGAAGTATTGAAAGCGGCGGAGATCCACCTCGTAATTCCTCTCGTCAGCCTGGAAACTGGCCACGATTGCGTGATCGCCGTTGAGAAAGATGTAATCCACTCCACGCACTACGTCGGGAAGATCGTTTTGCGTAACATCGGGGTTGGCTTCTACAAAGACATAATTCAATTCATAGGCGTCGCGACCATATACCTTGACCTCACGCTGGTCTAGCACACGAAATGCTGCAAGGTTCTGTCCATGCTGCAGCGCCACAAGGCTTGAAACCTGTGTGGAGGTGGCATCAGTTCCAATAGGAACCTTCCGCAAGATATAGACGGTTCCAAAGCCATAGGGTGAAGAAAAATCAGTGATATGCAAGACCTCATCTCCCACTGGCTCAGCCTGTAGCCAGCCCTTGGGTGGTGCAGCCCGGATTTCTGCCGCCTCGAAAGGAACACTCCGGTGTTCAACGTCGTATTTCAAGAGCCAGCCTGCCAACAAAGCGACTACCGTCAGCATGACGACCGAAATCTCTGCATACCGATCGCCAGGGGAAGGATTCCTGTTCGCCATTTGCTCCTCCTAGCTTTCTTGTATGGATCGAATCTGGCGTCGTACCAGCCACAGGATCACAGCCGTCGTCGCCAGGGCAACGACGGCAGCCAGAGCCAGTCCCAGCCAAGCATGGGCAGTTGCGCCCGTTAGATCGACCCCTCCCTGGACTACCCGCCCGCGCACCCAGTTGAACAAGCCACTCGCCACAGCTGCCAGTGAGATCCCCAGAGGCATCCACCAGATCGGTTCCGATTCGAACTTTGCCCGGCCGAGAAAATAACCGGTAATGCCCGAAAAGGCAGCGTGCGCCAGCGCGACGACCGCTATGCGGATCACACCTGCACCAAGATCCACCCCTCCATTAGAGACCACAAACTGAATATTGAGCACTGTCGCATACCCCAACCCCGCGGCGGTGGCATAAATCACGCCGTCGGTAGGTTCATTGAATTCGGGCGAGTGATAGACACTATACCGCACAGCGGCGTACTTGAGGAATTCCTGCGCAAATCCCACCACCAGGATGCTTCCCAGGATCGTCGTCAGTGTATCGGCGTAGATCCAATGCGACACGCGGAACAGGCTCTCGACAAGTGGAACACCCACCGCCGAAGCTAACAATGCACCGAGCACAAAGATAGCGAGCACAAACTGCTTGGGTTCTGGTTCAAGCCTGTCCTGCCTGTAGAAAAATACAAGCCAGATGATCGCTGGGACCAGCGCAAGAAATACACCGATCAGCAGCAGTAGGCTCCTGGACCTAAATACAGGCTGAACTGCGCTATCGAGTGCATAGACGACGCCAACGAATACAACCAGACTGACGATCAGCAGAAAATCATCACGCCAGATATGCTTTCTTTCACGTCCTGGTTGGAATGAGCTCATAAATGTGCCTCCTTTGAGGTAGCGATGATCTCCTCCGTTCTCGATAACAAAATTATACGTTAAACGTCCCGATCCCCGGGGAAGTTTTGTTATACCAACGAAGTTGAAAGGATTCCCATTTCAAATCCGGACTCACGGAATTTTGAGTTAGTCTGTCTACTTTCCCTTCACCAGCTCTTCCACCAGGGATTCCGGCACTTGCACCGCAACCACCTCACCACGCACGGTGACGACTCCGTTGGCAACGATCCATTCTTCGATGATAACTTTGCGTCCTTTGAGTTCTTTCACTTTCCCTCGCACCTCTAGCTCCACACCCAGAGGCGTAGGCTTGAGGTAATCCACATGAAGAGATGCAGTGAGAGTTCGTGTGTTGGGCTCCGCGTTCGGATCCAGCTCTTTTGCAGCTTTGTATAACGCAGCCGCGGCTGTCCCTGTGCCGTGACAATCAATCAGTGAAGCCAGCAGCCCGCCATAGACATATCCAGGGATGGCGATGTGATACGGCTTCGGCATGAAGTGACACACTGACTCTTCACCCTCCCAGTAGCTCTTGATCTGGTGCCCATTCTCGTTAAGCCTTCCACAACCGTAACAATAGGCGAATACATCGGGATAATGATCCTGGAATGATTCTTGGGACATGCTCATCCTTTGCCTTTTTATCACCGCTAGGGACAGCGGTTCGAACGATCTAGCTTTCGCATTTCGATCAAGTAACACTCACGCTTCAACTGCGCTTACGCCTCCGCTCAGCGCGATTGTCAGGGAGTAGAAGTCGGCAGCGGCGTGAGTGTGGGGATGGGGGTTCTCGTCCGGGTTGGCGTGGGGGTCACGGTGCCCGTACTCGTGGGCGTGAGCGTCTGCGAGGGCGTGGGTGTGATTGAAGGTGTCAACGTGGGAACCGGCGTCGGCGCATCGCCTTCCAGAATGAATTCGCCGATCTGTTTCCAGTCCAGCCCCACAAAGATCTGCACCTGATAGGTGCCGGGCAGCCACTCCGTAGCCGGCGCTTCCCACTCGGTAAACCCGAAGCCGCCGGTCTCACCGTTCCAGGGAATGGTTTCGTAATGGAGGAGACTGCCATCCCGATACCACAGAGCGGTCCACTGCGCGCCGGGGGTCATCTGGTCATATGTAAAGACGGCGCAGATATAGGTAATGGGGTTCTGGAAGACCGTCGCAGCGGTGAAGCTGGTGAAGTCTGAGCAGTTGCGTGTGAACTGCAGCTCACTGAATACC
>DATHTH010000119.1:0-8876 GCA_035463495.1 Anaerolineales bacterium
GGCATTTGATCAACTACGGCCTCATTCCAGGGCGAGGAGGTCGACCAATGCACTCAATAAGATCTTTGTTTTCACATGAAGGCTACGCATATCCGTTGGAGCCGACCAGTCTGGTTGGCTCAGCGAGTCGGCAATCATAAAAACGGAAGCAGCTTCGACGCCTCTGACCTGGGCCGCGGCAAATACACCTGCGCTTTCCATATCTACCGTTTGAATACCTTCATGCTGGAATCTCTTCACCTCTTCAGACGTCTCACGGTAGGGTGCGTCTGTGCTCCAGGTCGCGCCAACCGAGTGCGCCAGCCGGTGCTCGTGCAGTCCGTGTGAAATTGCCTGCACCAGCGCCTCCGAGGCCACGACGTCCCTCGCGGGCGGCAAGTAATGATAGGACGTCCCCTCATCCCGGATAGCGCGATTGCAGACGACAAGCGCTCCGGGTTCCAGGCTGGGTTGCAGGCCGCCAGCCAGAGAGAGAATGACAATGCGTTTTGTTCCCCAGGCAATCATCTCTTCAGCAATGTTCGTCAAGGCGGGCGCACCAATCCCGAAGTTGCCCAAAACTCCTACCCGGTAGCTGGCTCGTTTGAGCAGATAGACATCCCCCAGGAACCCTTTGACGGCGCGCGAGGGATACTTCCATGCAAACCGTTTCATAATACCTTTGTACAGGCACAGCACTATGGAAGTTGGCGCACTGAAATCACCCAGTCCGCCATGCCGGCGGCGGAACTCGATCATTTTCTCAGCCGTTAGCAAAGAAGGCCAGTTTACTTTTTCAGGGAAGATTGGAAAACTCATGCGACGCACCTTTGACGAAAGGACGAGAGAATGCAGCCACCAGCAGGATCCCCGCCTGCAGACTTTCCGAAGCCAGTAGAGCCCAGGCCGCCCCCTGGGCTCCGAACGAGGGGATCCATTTGATGCTCAGGAAGAATAATGCGATCAGGCTAACCAGAAGCGCGCGCCCGATAAGTGGTTCCTGCCTGGCCGCGAGAAAGGATAGGGTGAGATAAGTGTTAATCGTAAAGGGAATCAACGTCCAGGAGAGGATGCGCAGGAGATGGCTTGACGACATAAACGGATCCCCATAAAGCAGCCTTACGAGCGGCGATGCAAACATAAAAAGCAGCAAACATATCAACACTGCGCCCGTCATTAGCGGCTTGAGGTAGCCTCCTGCGAAGGGATGGCTTCGTAATGGACCACCGCTTGCCATCACAGGATAGAGAGCTGCGAATATCGCGAGATGGAGAGTCTTGGATCCTTCCACAACCCGCGCCGCAGCGGAGAAAATCCCTGTATCGGTTGGCCCACTCATAAGTGTAAGGCTCATTATGCTCAGCCGTTGGTAGAACATCGTTATTAATGTGAGCATGGCAATCGGGGCAGCCGCCCTGAGGAGCGAGAAAAAAGGGAAAGAGAAGAGCCTCCAGGGACTCCAAAAGTTAGGGATGGTAACAGTACAAAGGATACCGGCGACAAGGGCAGCCAAAAGATGAAGCAGGACAAGTAAGACTGAAAGAAGGACAAGACTCCCTTCTCGAAGCACGATCACGACACCCACTTGCAGCAAAGAGACAATCACGTTCACGAGTGCGTAGATGTCCATCAACTGTTTACCACGCAAAGCCGTGGTACATACGGTGAAAAAGGCGAGTGGAATCAGAGCCAGGCTATACACTTTCAGTGCTGTGATCGTTTCGACATCTTGATTCGGAAGCCAGCCTGCGAAGGCCCAGATCAGGAGAATCAATAGAGCAGAAAGCAGCAGCTGGATCAGCAGCGAGGCAGGCAAACCCGATAGATCGTGATTTGCTGCAATCTCACGGATGAGAAGCATGTCTGTGCCGAAGGTTGTCAACGCGTTTGCGACAAACAGTACCGCGGCGATGAAAGCATAACCGCCAAACTCTGCAATTCCCAGGCGCCTTGCTAACAGGATGGTGAACACCACAGCCAATCCCTGCGCTGCGATGCGTGAGAAGATCATCCACAGCGAATTTTTTGTAAGACGGGATGGAGCGTCAACCATAGGCTGAATCAGGCAGGACAGGGCATTGCCTTACGGCGTATATCTCATGGTAAGGATATAAAAATCTCCCCAGCCATACCAGGGCCAGCGGGACGATAGCTGATCGTCCAGCCAGCTCAGAAGACGATATATCTGGCGGTGCCGTTTCGCAAAGTTTTTGCTCTCCGCAGTGGGCGTGATAACCGACAAGCCCTCGATGGCAAGCAACTCAAAATCGCCTCCAAAGTGGGCTATGACCTTCGATGGCGAGAAATAGTAGACATCGAAATATAAGCCTTCTAGATGGGCTCTTACGGCGCCGCGCTTGAGTCGCCGGAACGCAAGCGACACATGGCCGCGGAAGACCTCCGCGATCTCCCAGAGGCAAACAGGCGGCATGAGCACCCAGGTTACGACACCGCCTGGTTTGAGGACGAAGGGCAATTGTCGGATGACAGGAGTCAGATCGGGAATGCAATTGAGCCCTCCCAGATTGGAAAAAACCGCATCAAATGGAGGGCCCTCCATAGTCTCAAGAGAGAGGAAGGAACGCTGGTCGATCGTCACGTGCTGCTGCAAGCCTCCCCTTTTTACTTTATCCTGCAAGCGATCGAGCATGCCCGGAGCAATGTCCGTCGCATGGATAAAGTAACCGCGCTGTGCAAGCTGTACTGCGTCGGTGCCGGTACCGGCATTGAGCTCAAGGATGCGCGCGCCGGGCGGCACGTATCTCATGAGATGAGCATAGACCTTGTTCCGCATCCGCGTCTGGTGCGGATGATCTTCGGCGAAAGCATCGTATTTTTCCGCCGTGCGGGAAAACGCCTCGGCAATGGTATCGAGTGGAGGCTGACTCATCGCTCTTCCTGCGGAGTAGGCGTGGCAGCCGCTTCGTGCGACATATGCGAAAGCGACAGGAGCCCGGTGTGCGAAGCAGCCAGTCGGTTCAGCTGGAATCGGGCAATTGGCAGCATGAGCAGGTTGTATCCAAGTCGTGTCAGGTCGCGCCCGCTCTTTAGAGATGTCCATGCCCTGCGCGCCCGAAATTCCCTGTGGACCACGGCGTGCAGTTTACGATAAAACTCGGTGGAAAAAGGGCCGTGGTACAGCATGGCAAGATCGTTGGAGTCCCGCCAGTTCTGTTTTTCGCCAAGCTGTTCGCGCACCGCTTCATAAAACTTGGTGCCGGGCATGGGATACGAAACAGAAATCCCAATGTCATCGGGGTCGCATTCACGCACCAGCTGGATCGTCTTTTCGATATCGTCACGGGTCTCGCCGGGATAACCAAACTGCAAAAAGAAGCCGACCCGGATCCCGGCATTCTTCAGCCGCCGCGAGGCTTCGCGGATCTGCTCGACACGGGTCCCCTTGTCCATCGCGTCGAGGATCTTCTGCGAGCCGGACTCCGCTCCCATCCAGACCGTCTGCGCGCCGGCGCGAGCGAGTGCCTCCACTTCACCAGGGCGGATCAACAGGTCGGCGCGGCTGAGACATTTGAACGGAATCAGACAATCGTGCGCATGAACTGCATCCGCAAAGCGCGGCAACCAGCCCGGTTTGAGCCCCAGGATATCGTCTGCAAACCAGATGTGATCGGGATGATAGGCTTCTTTTAACCATTTCATCTCCGCGGCGACATTCTCGGGGGACCGCGAATGATAACGCTGACCCCAGATGGGTTTGGCGCACCAGTTGCAGTGGAAGGGACAGCCGCGCGTCGTGACCATGTTCATCGAAAAGTAGCCGTGACGCTCCAACCAGAGGGTGCGGTATATTTCGACATCCACTAGATCCCAGGCGGGAAACGGCAGCGCATCCAGGTTCGAGATATCCGGGCGCCGCACGGCGCGCTGGGTGTGGCGCGTGGCAAGCCCGATAATTTCATCCACCGGTTTCCCTGCCGATAGATGCGCCAGCAGCTCGATGAGCGTTTCCTCCCCCTCCCCAATCAAGACATGATCGGCTCCCCTGTCGAGATACATTTCATAATGATCTGTGGCATCCGCGCCGCACAGGATGACCGTGCAGCCGCGCATCTTTGCCATAGCGATCATCGTACATGCCGCCTCGCGCATGCGCAGGAGGCACATCTTGGATAGATAGTTGAAGTTGTCCTCGTACAGAATGGCGTAACGCGGTTGATGTTGATCGAGCGCCTGTGCCCACGCTTCCTCCGACTCCGCTAACATGGCATCGAACAAAGCAACCTCGTAGCCGTGCTGCCTCAAATAGCTCGCCGCATATAAGGTGCCCAGCGGAGGATAGGGCTGCATGGCACGCCATAACTTGGGATCGAAGCGTAGGAAATAAGATTGCCCGAGGAGGATTTCTGTCATACGACTTCTGTGGGCGCGGCCTCAGCCGCCGTTTGCAGACGGGCGGCTAACGCCGTGATGACATTTTGGCCGTGTTTGTCGATGTGACCTTTGCAGACGTCTTTAGAAAAATAGGATTCAAAGCTCGAAGATTGTTCATGGGTCAGCCGCGCGATTTTTCGATTCATCTCCCATGTTTCGAAACGATTTATCAAAGGAAGCAGGAATAAAAACTCAAAGGCTTTTTGAAGACTTGCACGGGCTGAGGCCTGTCGAATGCCTGGCGGCGGCTCAGGAGCCGCTACCGCATTGGGAAGATACTCATCCGTCCAGGGATTGAGGTGACGTATCTCTTCATAAATTTCCATGCCGGAGAGCGGGACCATCTGCGCCAGCTCATGCGCCACATACAGTGATCGCTCGTTCAACCTCAATGCACTAGTGGTCACAAGATAGTTCGGGCACAGACGTACGCCTTCGAGCTTTGCGAAACGAGCCACAAACAGAGTCAATGCCCGGGCGGTCCAGAGGCGGTCCGGGGCAGTTACAATCATGAAGTCAATGTCTCGGTCTTCTTCGGTATTGTTCATTGCCAGCGAGCCTGTGACTGCCACCATATGCACAAAGGGCAGCGAAGCAATGATCCGTCCATAACGCCGCGCTTTGGACCACAGACGAGTCGCAATTTGCCTGCGACGTTTTCTCTTCTCCACCAGATGCTCGCGACCGCGCAAGACGAAGTACTCGCCTGCAGCAGCGATACGAGTGTCTTCTGATAGAGCCTGTTGCACAGCTTCTATTGAAGCCTTTGTCGCCGTGAGGTAGCGATGGACTTCATCCGCGGTCAATGGATATTCGAACACATCGGCATACGCGACAGTATGGAAGACCGAGTCCAAAAAACGATCAGCAGATACGTTCAACGCCTGAAATCCAGTACGATAAAATGTACGTATTAATGATTGAACTATACAGCCTGTAGAAAGTTCTGTCAAACGGTCCCAATGCATTTGGTTATTGTCAGCCCATTTCCCCCGACGATCACTGGAATCGGACAATACGGTTATCACCTGACACGAGCCCTGTCAAGCTCGGGACTCTTTTCGCGGCTGACAGTCCTGGCAGGGTCGGCAGGCACGCCGCGTGAACCAGCACCGGACCATCTCAAACTGACAGAAGTCGACTACTGCTGGCAGCCGGACTCGCTGCGGGCACGCCGGTCCATCCTGAGGAGGGTGGAGGACTTGAATCCGGACCTGGTCTGGTTTAACCTCGGAGCGAGCATTTTCGGAAAGTCGCCATGGTCCAATCTGTCCGGTCTTTTCACTCCGATGGGTACGGCACGCCGGTTCCCCACGGTAGTGACCATGCATGAGCTGATTGAGCTGGCGGACCTGCGTTCTCTCAACGCGCCGGGCGGTGTACTGGCTCCACTTGGCGCCCGGCTGCTGACAAACCTGGTGACTCGGGCTGATGTCATCTGTTTGACTATGCGACATTATGTAGACTGGCTTTCCGCGCGCGGTGTGGATTGTGAGCATATCCCCATTGGAGCTTATCACGAGCCTGAATTACTGACGGAGCCTGAGGCAGGTGAGCTTTTATTCTTCACCACGCTGGCGCCCTACAAAGGTCTGGAGCTGCTGATCGAAGCGTTCACACAGTTGCGACAGAAATATCCACATTTGCGTTTGAACATTGCGGGTGCAAGCCATTCCCGTTTTCCGGGCTATGCACAAGGTCTGAAGGCACATTTCAATAGAACACATGGGATCCAGTGGCTCGGCGAGGTCCCTGAAAACAATGTAAAGGATTTGTTCCGGCGCGCCCTGGTCGTGATCCTGCCATATGGCGCCTCTACAGGTTCGTCGAGTGTGCTTTACCAGGCAGCCACCTGGGGGCGCGCGATCGTTGCTTCCAACCTGGACGAGATCCGCAGGGTGACCTCGGAAAACAACCTGCAAGTTCAGTTCTTTGAGAGAGACAACCCGGAAAGCCTGCATCGAGCAATGCGGTTGCTTATTGATTCCTCTTCGTTACGCCAGGACCAGGCACGGCACAACTTTAAGTCGGTACAGAACCTGAGGCCCCGGGCGACCTGCTACCGCTACATCCGGGCATTCAACCGCGCGCTGGAAAAGCGCCAGAGCCTGAAACGTATCCCGCTTTGGGAGTCGGCTTGATGCCGCGCCTAGCGCGTCTGGCCGTTTTGCTCTCATTCATTCTGCACGGGGGATTGATTCTGGCAGGGCGTTATCGTCTGAGCTATGATGCCTACAACCACATGTTCTTCGGCGACCACTATCGCATGGATTGGTGGTCGCTCTGGGAACCGCGCTGGTACACAGGGTTTCCGATTAACTCTTACCCTCCGCTCGTCCACCAATTGATTGGCGGGCTGGGTCAGGTCATCGGGCTGGATGCGGCTTTTGCCGCGATCCTCTGGCTGACGCTCACAGCGCTGCCTATGGCTGTCTATTGCTTCGCCCGGATCTTTACCGGCAGAGGTAGTGCATCCCGCGCAGCCCTGGGCGCCTCCGTCCTGCCCTCCGTATTCCTGACCGCTCATATCTTCGGTCAGCTCCCGACCCTGGCTGCCACGGTGACGGCTCTATTCGCCACGGCCTCCCTTGCTCAATACCTACAGCACGGGGACAGGTTGAATGGCGCACTGTCCATCTCACTCTTTGCCACCGTGATGGCATTCCACCACGCCACACTCCTCTTTTTACCCTGGCTGGTGATCGCCGTCCTGGCGCATGTGCTCCTTATCAAGAAAGTAAGATGGCAACCACTCATCCTCCGGCTCTTGCTGGTAGGAGTCTTTTCGGCACTCGCCATGGGAGTAGTCATCTGGCCGTTCTGGGAGTGGGGTGCCAACCAGTCCCTGCAAACGCCCATCGATCACGCCTCACGTCACAACTTCTTCAAGTACTTCGGAGCTTTCTTGATGTTTTTTCTAGCCATGTATGGACCGTTAATTGCTTTCGTGCCTGCCGCCCTCTCTATATCCCGGCACCGCAGGCTGATCGGACCGGGTCTTGCCTTCCTGGTCCTCTTTTTTCTCGGTCTCGGCGGTACCACTCCGCTGCCGCGACTGCTGTTCAAGGAAAGTTGGGAATGGCTGACCTATGACCGCTTTGCGTTCTGGGCATCGTTGGTGCTGCTCCCCGTATTCGGGACCATTGTATCCCTGCTTCGACGCCAGCGGGGAGAAAGTGTCGAAACAAAAATCTTCCTGACACTTGGCACAACATCGCTGATCGTCGGACTCGTGACCGCATACCTGCCTCTTCAACCTGGCCCGGTGGATATGCGTCAGGTCCGGAATTTCCTCGCAGTTGAGGATCGCTGGCACTGGCGGTATGTGACGCTCGGCTTCGGAGACCAGCTTGCGTGGCTGTCCACGCTGACAACTGCCACCACGATCGACGGCAGCTACCACACGGCTCGGACTCTCCCTGAGCTGCGCGCCAGCGGCATCGGGCAGATCGACACCGCCTACTGGCTCCCGGACGGACTCACCTCGCTTGATCCGATCCTGAAAAGGGCTGGTGAGCGCGGCGTCCGTTGGGGCTTCGTCAACATCCCTCAATATGTTCCGATCCTGGAGCAGTACGGTTGGATCAAGATCCGGACGCTCAAAGGCGGTGTCGAGGTCTGGGAAAATCCGGACGCCATTCTCCCGCCTCCCGCAAAGATACCACCGGTCGATTCTCTGGCATCTTTTTCATGGGGAACGCTTCCCATCCTTTCGTTGATCGCCAGTCTGTCACTGGGTGCTATGCGCCTTATGCCCTTGCAGGGAGAGAGAATCTTGCGCGGCCTGTATGCATTTGTTCTGGGACTGCTCCCGCTCGGCCTGTGCTTCTGGTATTTCCGAACCGTAGACCAATTTCCCCACGACCGCGTTTACTTTATCTATACCGACGCCCTCTTTTTCCTTGCCAGTGTGCTGGTCGTACTGGCGCTCATCTTCTGGCTATCAGCAAAGATTACTGTATTGTCCTTGCCTGTCCGTGCAAGGCGCCAGCTCGTTGTGCCTGTTGCTTTCTGTAGCTGGAGCCTCTTGAGCATTCTCTGGTCACGAGACTGGCGCATCTCGCTGTTTGTTTCCCTCCAAATTCTGGTCATCGCCGTATTCATCCTTTCGGTTCGGGATTGGCCGGATGCCTGGAAAGCCATTCTGCTCGGTTGTTGTGCCGCGCTCAGCTTTCAGATCATCACAGGCGCGGTGCAGTTCCTGAATCAATCAACGGCGTTTCTCGCACCATTGCGGTTGAATTGGCCAGGTCCCCTGGATGCATCCGTGCGCGGCGCCATCGTCGTACAATTACCGGGCGGCGAGACATTTCTGCGTGCATACGGTACATTGCCGCATCCCAATATCCTGGGAGGCTTCGCCTTGACCTTTTTGTCAGCACCGGTTGCTTTTTTTATACGCCGCGAAAAGCCGAATAACTTGGCAATTCTCCTGCTCATTCCCGGCGTTTCCCTACTCGCACTGACGTTCTCACGCTCAGCCTGGCTGGGGCTGATTGCGTTCA
>DATHTH010000120.1:0-24462 GCA_035463495.1 Anaerolineales bacterium
GCCCGATGACAGGTCTCCACGGCTTCGATGGTCTCGGTCAGCGAGCCGATCTGGTTGACCTTTACAAGCAGCGCATTTGCCGCCTTCTCCCGGATCGCCTTGCGGACACGCTCAGGATTGGTCACCAGCAAATCGTCACCCACGAGCTGGCAGCGGTCGCCGAATCGCTCGACCATCAATTTCCACGAGGCCCAGTCGTCCTGTGCCAGTCCGTCCTCAATGGACACGATCGGATAATCGTTAATCCACCTGCCCCAGAACTCGACCATCTCTTCGCCCGTCAGTTTCTTACCCTCCTTGCGCAGGTTATAGGTCCGGGTATCCTCCTCAAAAAGCTCCGAAGCAGCCGGGTCCAGGGCGATGGCAACATCAGCGCCGCGGCCGGCTTTGAAGCCAGCCTTTTCAATTGCCGCGAGGATGACCTCGATTGCCTCGTTATTCGCTTTCAACGCAGGGGCATAACCCCCTTCGTCACCGACCAGAGTGGCGTATCCTTTTTCCTTCAGAACCGATTTCAGGGCGTGATAGATCTCCGCGCCCCAGCGCACGCCTTCTGCGAACGTCGGTGCGCCGAAGGGCATGATCATGAACTCCTGCATATCTGTGGACTGCCAGGCTGTATGTGCGCCGCCGTTCAGAATATTGAGCATTGGGACGGGCAGCACGTGGGCATACACCCCGCCAAGATAGCGATAGAGCGGCAGGCCGAGGGAGTTCGCAGCGGCTTTGGCTACTGCCAGGCTGACACCCAGGATGGCATTGGCGCCCAGCTGGGACTTGTTCGGCGTGCCATCCAGTGCCAGCAGCTCGGCATCGATCGCCTTCTGGTCTGTGGCGTCCCAACCGAACAGCGCATCTGAGATCGGACCGTTGACGTTGGCAACCGCCTTTGCCACGCCCTTGCCAAGATAACGCTTCTTGTCGCCATCCCGTAACTCCAGGGCTTCATGTACGCCTGTGGAGGCCCCGGATGGCACCGCAGCGCGGCCCCACGAGCCGTCCGCTAACGCCACTTCCACTTCGATGGTCGGATTCCCGCGCGAGTCCAGGATTTCGAGTGCCGAGATGCTTTCGATGATTGTGTCCATTTTATTCTCCGAAAATTTTTACCGGTCTCTTACGATGCCCCTCCGTCTCATAGACCGATGATTTTTAGCAAGTATAACGCACTTTGGTTTCCGGTCATCTATGCCACTCACGAGAGGGACCGTGCATGCTGACGCAGAGCGCCGTCTTCCTTGAAATGAAAATGCAATGGTAGGACATTGGTAGGATGGGCATAGTTGGGGGAACTTTCTTACATCGAACTTCATCCTATTCTCAGGTTACCAACGAAATGGAGGTTTCGATGAACGCCAAAAAGTTTTTACAAGTCTTTGTCCTTATAGCATTGCTGGTCGCGTCGCTGGCGACCACGAGCCCGGCGTTTGCCCAGTCGTGTGGCACCAGTGTGACGGTCGTCAGCGGCGACACCCTGCGCAAGATCGCTGATCGTTGTGGCACCACCGTCGCTGCCCTGCGACTGGCAAACCCTGAGATCGGCTGGGGCAACCTGATCTATCCCGGTCAGGTCCTGCAGCTGCCCGGTGCAGTTCTAGGAACAGACGGCGGCTACTTTATCTACATCGTGGCACGCGGCGACACCCTGAGGTCTCTCGCAAACCGGTTCGGCACGACGGTGGATGCGCTGCTCGCCGCCAACCCCAACATCACCAACCGCAACGTGATTTACGAGGGTCAGCGCCTCAAGGTATACGTGAACACGCCTCCGCCCACCCAGCCACCTCCGCCGCCCGGTGGACAGGTCTACTACGCTCAGCGCGGTGACACGCTCCGTAAGATCGCTGCCCGCTACGGCACCACGGTCGATGCCATCTTGAAAGTCAACCCGAACATCAAGAACCCGAACATCATTTATGTCGGACAGGCGATCACCATTCCCGGACAGGCTTCACCTCAGTCGCACACTGTCCAGCGCGGCGAGACGCTCCGCATCATCGCCAACAAGTATGGCACCACGGTAGACGCTCTGCTCGCACTGAATCCGAACATCAAGAACCCCAATTTGATCTACGTCGGTCAAGTGATCAGAGTCAAGTAGGCTCACCAACACTAAATACAAGGGCGCACTTGCCAAGTGCGCCCTTGCTCTTTTTAATGAACAACTACTTTCTTGTTGCTGCCCTGGTTTTCGTGGTCTTTTTTGCTGGAGCCTTGGCAGCAGTCTTCTTCCTTACGACCACTGCTTTTGCTCTGCCATTCTTCCCATTCGGGCGGTGCCGCAAAGCGGAATGCGCCGCCGCGAGACGAGCGACAGGTACCCGGAAGGGCGAACAGGACACATAGTTGTTGCCGATGAGATGACACCATTCGATCGAGCTGGGGTCACCGCCATGCTCACCGCAGATACCCACTTCGAGGTTCGGGCGGGTCTTGCGGCCTTCGGAAATTGCCCATTCCATGAGCTTGCCCACGCCGTTGCGGTCCAGGGTTTGGAAGGGATTCTGCTCGAGAATGCCCTGTTCCTGGTAGGTGACGAGGAAGTTGCGTTCTGCATCGTCCCGTGAATAACCGTAGGTCATCTGGGTCAGGTCGTTGGTGCCGAACGAGAAGAACTCGGCGAGTTCCGCTACTTCCGCAGCAGTCACCGCGGCGCGCGGGATCTCGATCATCGTGCCGAATTTGTACTCAAACTCGACATTCTTCTCTTCCGTCACAGCAGCCGCAATCCGCTCGAGCCTGGGCTGGATCCATTCGAGCTCCTTCACGGTGCCGGTCAATGGGATCATTACTTCAGGCTTGACAACAATGCCGCGCGATGTGCAATCTGCGGCGGCCTCGAAGATTGCGCGCACCTGCATCTCTACGATCTCAGGCATGGCAATGCTCAAACGGACGCCGCGCAAGCCCATCATGGGATTGGATTCATGCAGTCCTTTGATCGAGTTGAGCAGATTCTCCTTTTCCTCTAAGCCGTCTGTTTCGCCTTTGACACGCAAAGTGATTACTTCTTCGAGAAGCTTCTCTTCATCGGGCATGAACTCGTGGAGCGGCGGATCGATCAGGCGGATGATGACCGGATAGCCATCCATCGCCTCGAAGAGGCCGTCGAAGTCCTTGCGCTGGTAGGGGAGCAGCTCGTTGAGCGCTTCCGTGCGTCCCTCGCTGGTCCCGGACAGGATCATGCGCTGAACTATTGGCAGGCGTTCCGGCTCGAAGAACATGTGCTCGGTGCGGCAGAGACCGATGCCCACTGCTCCATACGAACGTGCCCGCTGGGCATCCTTTGGATAATCTGCATTCGCCCAGACCTGGAGCCCGCGGGTAGGATAGCCCTTTATTGGCGCTTCGCGGATGTTCTTGCGCGCCGAAATCTCGTCCGCCCAGGTTAGCAGGGTCAGCAATTCGGTCTGCTCTTCGAGCGAGGGGGACGTGGTCGGGATTTTGCCGATGAAGACCCTGCCGGTCGTGCCATCCACGGAGATCCAATCGCCTTCCTTGACCACGGATTCGCCAACCGCCATCTGGCGCCGTTCTAAGTCGATCCTGATCGCGGATGCGCCTACCACACAAGGGATACCGAACTGGCGAGCCACAACCGCCGCATGGGAGGTCGCGCCGCCTTCGCTGGTCAGCACACCTTGCGAAGCGATCATTCCATGAACGTCATCTGGCTTGGTGAACGGGCGCACCATGATGACAACCTGCTTCTCTTCCTTTGCCATATGCTCGGCTTTATCGGCATCGAAATAAACCTGACCCACGGCCGCGCCCGGAGAGGCATTCACGCCCTTGGCAAAGAAGGTTCCGTTCTTATCTGCATCTGCAATGGCCGTCTCATCGAACTGCGGATGAAGCAGTGCATCCACATTGTCGGGGGTTACCCGTAGAACTGCCTGTTCCTTCGTGATCAAGCCCTCGTCTGCCATATCCACAGCGATCTTGACCGCAGCCTTGGCAGTGCGCTTGGCATTGCGGGTCTGGAGCATCCACAGCTTGCCGCGCTCGATCGTGAACTCGACATCCTGCGCGTCTTTGTAATGCTTCTCCAGCCGGCCCGTGATCTGCATAAATTCTTTATAGGCTTTCGGCATTTCCTGGGCGAGATTTTCAATCGGCTCGGCGTTGCGGATGCCTGCGACCACATCCTCACCCTGGGCGTTGATCAGGTATTCACCCATCATCTGCTGATCGCCGGTGGACGGGTTGCGGGTGAATGCCACGCCAGTGCCGGAGTCATTGCCCATATTGCCGAAGACCATGGTCACAATGTTGACCGCCGTGCCCAGGTCATCGGAAATGCCCTCTTTCTTGCGGTAGGCAATTGCACGCTTGCCCATCCATGATTCAAAGACAGCCTTGGTCGATAGTTCGAGCTGCTTATATACATCCTGCGGGAAATCGAAACCAATGTGTTGCTTGAATAGATCTTTAAAGGTGGCCACCAGCGCTTTCCAGTCTTCGGCGGTCATTTCCGTATCGAGCCTGTACCCCTTCCTTTCCTTATACTCCGCCATTGGATGCTCGAAGACTTCATCGTCGAGATTGAAAACGGTCGTGCCGAACATTTCAATCAGACGGCGATAGGAGTCCCATGCAAAACGCGGGTTGCCGGTCAGCTTGGTCAAGCCTTCGACGACCTCATCATTCAACCCGATGTTCAGGACTGTGTTCATCATGCCCGGCATAGAGAACTTTGCGCCGGAACGGCAGGACACCAGGAGCGGATTCTTCGGATCTCCAAATTTCTTGCCGGTGGCTTTTTCCACTTTCTTCATGGCAGCGACCTGCTGCTCCCACTGACCAGCAGGGAATTTGCCGGTTTTGCGGAATTCGTTACAGGCTTCGGTGGTAACCGTAAATCCAGGCGGAACCGGTACGCCC
Source organism: Anaerolineales bacterium (assembly GCA_035463495.1). Lineage (GTDB taxonomy): Bacteria > Chloroflexota > Anaerolineae > Anaerolineales > Villigracilaceae > Defluviilinea. The sequence goes on from DATHTH010000120.1 coordinate 4,885, forward strand.
GCGCGGGTCATATCGAAGAGCCCGGCGCCTTTGCCTCCCAGCAGGGAACGGACGCCCTCCCAGGAACCGGCATATTTTTCGGCTGCCGCGACCTCTCCGAAGAGATAAACCCATTTTTTCATTTGAAACCTCCAGGGTTATAAGATGCTAAGTGATTGTGTGAAGTTTACCACGAAGAGTTGGCGACAAATGTGATATATTCTCCTTACATTTGTCAGCCGGGAACTGTCAGTGATCTGCAAGTTCAATTGTTAGCCTATTGCAAGCTCAGCAGCAGCACTTTCATATGATAATAGGACCAGATTGGAATTGACTATGCCAGTAAAAATACTTGTTATCGATGATGATAGTGCTGTGACCGATTTGCTCTCCCTGCTATTAAGATCGCAGGGTTTCGAGGTCTCTGCGACGACCAATAGCGCGGATGGCTTGGGTATGATCCGAGACAATGCGCCGGATGTCGTTGTACTGGACCTGATGATGCCCGAAATGGACGGATGGCAGATCTGCAAAGCGGTACGGGAATTCAGCCAGGTTCCTATCATTATCTTATCGGCTCTCAACGATCCATCCATGATCGCCAGTGTGCTGGATGCCGGAGCCGATGATTACCTGACCAAGCCAACACCCAGTCGCGTGCTGATTGCACACATCAACCGGTTGGTGCACCGGACGGGTACACTAAACTCGAATCCCTTGCCGGCCACTTAAGTCGCCACCCCGGCTTTCCAATCGAAACCAGATCCCATCGAAGACGATGGGATTTTTCGTCAAGCAAGATGTTTGAGAGCCTGTGCGGTCTTCTCCCTGTCCTCCATCATCGGCATGTGGCCCGCGCCGCGGATCTCCACCAGATGCGCCTGCGGAAGCGCTTCCTTCACCTCACGTGCCCGATCAATAGGAACGAGGGCATCCGCATCGCCGTGGACGATAACGACCGGGAAATTGAATGTTGAGAGCAGGGGAGTCGAGTCTCTGCGCTCGGCCATGCCTCGCAGCGCCGCGGTATAGGCTGCCGGCGGCTGTCGTTCCATCGATTGGCGGGCGTATGCCTGCAAGCGTTCATCAGGCGTGAACTTGGTAGTCATCGTGTCCACCACGCTCCCGATGCCGTTTTCAGCCACATCTGCCGCGGATTTGTAGCGACCCTCGCGGCGTTCAGGCGTATCTGCCAGCACTTGCGAGGCGACCAGCCCGAGACCACGCACTCGCTCCGGATACAGCCGGACAAACGCCAGCGCGATATAGCCGCCCATCGAGTGCCCGGCAATTGCAGCCTGCTGAATACCCAGATAATCCAGTAAGCCAGCGATGTCGGAAGCATATGTATCGAGATCGTCCGGAGAATCCCCCATGGACGACTCGCCGAACCCGCGCAGATCGGGGATGATCAGATCGAACGTATCTTCCAGCAAAGGTACGACTTCATCCCATAGGTGATGATCGAGCGGAAATCCGTGCAGTAACACCAGCGGCGTTCCTTTCCCGCGACGCTCATAGGCGAGCTGGATATCGTTAACACTTAATTTTTCCATGCGTTTCTCCTTTAAGGCTCTGCTCCAAGCCCCGTCCCCGACGAGGAGCATGCCTCATTTCCAGTTCACTGCGACCTTTAATTTGCTACCCAATCGTGAGTAGTAGTGCACAAACCCGTGATCGCGGCCAAACTCATAGACGCGGCGTGTAATGTCCACGTCCGATTTGCAGTATTCAGCGACCTTATCGAGCTCCCCATTTCGGAACCATTCCACCGATTGCACCCCATCGGCGCTCTTAGTCGTCCCAAGGGTTGCTTTCGCGATCGAATCCAGGCTCAGCCGGAAGTTCAGCGTGCGATAAATGTCCTGCAGCATATCTGTGGAGCGGAATGTGCGGAAGTTCACATTGCGTGCATAAGGTTTCAAGACCTCATAATCGAATCCAAAAATATTGAAACCGATCACCCGGTCTGCGGATCTCAGCTCCTCGATCAGCGCAAGGGCATCCTTCTCCCAGTACACAGCGAAGTCATTGCGGGCCGTGGACCAGGTCACAGCGCACGCGAGTAACAGCCTGGAGGGGTCACGTCCACCGACTTCATGAAACAGCTTTTGGGTCTCTACATCGAAGTAAACGAGGTTCATGCGCTCTCCAGCTGTTTCAGATGCTCGCGTGCGAGCGCCAGCGCCTGCTCACGGTTTTTCACCTTGCCGGTCGCCTGTCCTTCCCGTATCGCTTCCAGCAATTGACCGACAACGCGTCCGGGAGCAAGGCGCAGTTCGCTCATTAATTCATTGCCATCCAACAGGCGCGGCGGAGCGATTGTTTCCTGCGGCTTTTCCCAGTAATTCTCGAGCAAAATGCGCGCCACATCCAGGGCAGCCGTCCAGGTTTCCTGTTTTAATGTGGCCCCTTGCGCGCCGCGCAAGTCGGCAAGACCGAGCAGCACGAGGTCCACGCCGGCTTTGCCTGTATCACGAAAGAAGCGATAAATGGCTTTGCGGGAGGGTTCCTGCTGGTCACCTTCGAGGCGGCTGGTAAAGAAATGGAAACGCATGTGATTGGCGATGACCTTACGGAGGCGCTCGATCTCGTCGTTGCTGAGGTTGAACTCACGCGCCCGCAGCGCCGCTACTTCTGCGCCTTTGACATCGTGATCGAAGAAACGGATGCGCATCGCATCGTCCACAGATTTCGTAGCGGGCTTCTGCACATCGTGATACAGCGCCGCAAAGAACAAGGCCGACCGGACGGAACGGTCTGTGTTCAGTGATTCGGCAAAGTGCCGCGCAAACTGTTCGCGGAACCTGCCAATACGTAGCGTAAGCAGACCCGTGAACAGATCGTTAGTATCATCCGCATTGTAGGCGGGTGCAAGGGTGGCCAGGACTGTCTCCAGATGCCCCAGGACACTGAGGGTATGCTCCCAGACATCATGAATATGCGGCGGAGATTGTTCCACGCCCTTAAGAGCAGGCAGTTCGGGCAGCAGGTATGGCAGCACACCCAGCATTTCCAGGGCGCGCAGGGCTGCATCGGGTTTCGGTCCGTCCAGGATCTTAAACAGCTCATCCCGCTGGCGCTCCACGGAGACCTGAGGCAGCAGGCTGGCTGCCTGTCTCATCGCCTTACGCGTCTCGAGCTCGATTTTGAAGTCGAAAGCAGCCGCCTGGCGGACGGCGCGCAGGATGCGGACCGGGTCATCGGTAAAGGAGTCGGAGGAGGAAAAACGGATGAGCTTGCTTCTCAGGTCTGAGGCGCCGTTGAGCGGGTCGTGCAGGGTCTGTGTCTGCAGGTCAAAGGCGATGGCGTTCATGGTGAAATCCCGGGCGCGCAGATCCTCATCCAGACCTTCGCCCCGGTAGGTTGCGAAATCCAGAAACGTGCGGGAGCCATCCGGTTCGGTGACAATCACTCGTCCGGTATCACGCTCAGGGTCGAGCACCATGAAGTCTGCATGGAGGGCGTTGGCGACGCGGCGGGCACGCCCAATGCCATCCGAGGGCAGCGCAAAGTCGAGATCGTGCGAGATGCGGTTGAGCAACATATCCCGCACCGCGCCGCCCACGAGATAGATCTCCTGATCTGGCAGGATCTGGCGGACTCTGTCAATTAATGGAGAATAGGAAAAGGGGAAGGGCATATAAATAATTTCGGGTCTTTCTTTGTGCCGGCTGGTCTGCGCGGCGCGCAGGGCTTGCTCGGGTGTACCGCCCTGAGCCACGATCCTACCCCGCAACCGGGCGACCCAGCGACCCGCATACGGGGAAGCAGCAGACTGTGAATCATCGTGCATAGCTTTGACACTCAATTCTGGATCGAAAACCTGAGAAGAAATTCAGGAGGGCGGCTTGTATTTTTCCAGGTCGACAACGCCAACAAAGGGCAGATTGCGATAGTACTCATCGAGGTCCAGCCCGAAGCCGAACACAAATTTATTCGGAATGGTGAAACCCCGGTAGTGGATCGGTACTACTGCCTCACGCCGCTCGGCTTTATCGAGCAGGGCGCACACTTTAAGGCTGCGAGGCTGGCGTAGGTTAAGCATCTCAAGGACAGAGGCAATTGTATGCCCGCTATCTATGATGTCCTCCACGAGGAGCACATCCCTGTCGTGGATGTCTGTCTGCAGATCCATGGCGAGGCGCACGGCACCGCTTGATTCACGCTTTCCCACACCATAAGAAGAGACCGCCATGAAGTCGACCATGTGTGGGGAATCGATGTAGCGACTCAGGTGGACCAGAAAGGGCACCCCGCCGCGCAGGATACAGATGAGCAAAAGATTGCCATCCGGATAATCCTGGCTGATCTGCGCGCCTAGCTCGCGGATGCGCGCCTGGAGAGTTTGCTCGTCGATCAAAACCTCAGCGAGTATATCGTTGTAGTGTTGCATGAGCTTAGTTTTGTAGTTCTATACTTTGGTGGTTTGATCGTGCATTCAGGGTATTCGATTTCATAACTCTGTAACTATCGAACCAGCAAACTCCCGCGGTGTTCCGTCCCACTAGCCTGCAACTTCTTCTTGTTAACGCGGGACTTCGTGGTGCACACGGCAGCGCGCTTCGTACATCTCAGAGGCGCCCACAATCACAACCGGGTCATCAAAGCGAGCAGGCTTCCCGTTGACCAATCTCTGCGTTCGCGAGGCTTCGCCGCCACAGACCATGCAGATTGCATGCAGCTTATCGACGTGTTCGGCAATCGACATGAGGATCGGCATGGGACCGAACGGCTCCCCGCGGAAATCGGTATCTAGGCCGGCGACGAGAACGCGGATACCACGAGAGGCAAGCTGCTCGGCAATCTGAACTATGTCGGCATCGAAGAATTGTGCCTCGTCAATACCGACCACAGTTGTTTCCCTCCCGATCTTCGACAGGATATCAACGGATCTTTCCACAGGCGTGGCGTCGAAGTTCGATCCTGCATGAGAGGTGACTTTTTCCACAGCATACCGCACGTCAATCGCAGGCTTGAAGACCTGCACAGTTTGCCTGGCAATCGTAGCCCGCACAAGGCGGCGAATGAGCTCATCCGTTTTGCCGCTGAACATCGAACCGCAGACGACCTCAATGGAACCGTGTGTATGGCGCATGTATGCCTTTTCGTTGGTTTTAGTTAAGTTGCTAGCCCTGAGTAATTTAGGGTGTGACTTGAGATCAGCCTTTCAGATGATTCCGGCTTTGCCAGTCGCATATGGGTCTCGGTACGAGCGATGACCATTCGAGCAGCGGCTCGGGTCAAAATAAAACGGGCAGATGCTTGCACACCTGCCCGTAAGTTTACCTGAGATTACTTATTCTGCAACCCTATGACTCATGTTCAGGGTTACGCCGCTGCCTCGGGAATCTCGTATCCCAGCGAGCGTAGCTTTTTCTTGGCGGCGGTCAAGGATGCCTGACCGAAGCCTGGAATAGCTAGCACTGCTTCATTTCCAGCGTTGAGTCTCTCCAGGAATTGACCGAAGTTCTCGATGCCGGCTTTCTTCAACGAATCGAGTGCGCGGGACGAGATCCCAAGCTCCTCGATCGGGCGATCCGGTGAGCCTCGCAGCTCTTCCTTGACCTTCTGCTGCTCCACATAAGTCTGGCGGGCAGAAAGCTTCTTATAGAAGCGATCCACCTGGCCCTCGATGTCGAGGATACGGGAAGCTTCACCCGTAAAAAATGGGTGGCAGTTGGAGCAAATATCCACGCGGATCTCTTTCCGGGTGGAGCCGGTGGTCCAGCTGTTACCGCAGGATGCGCAGGTTACTTTGGCGTCGGGATAGTAAGTCGGATGGATCTCAGCTTTCATTTTGCACCTCCGCTTGTACCTCTACGTCTGAAACAACTTCTGGGACAATATTCACGCGCTTCTGACCACGGGTAATATCATACATTACAACGCCATCGGCGGTCGCGAACAGTGTATCGTCTTTCCCGGCTTTCACATTCAAGCCGGGTTTGATCTTGGTCCCGCGCTGGCGCACGAGGATATTGCCAGACAGCACGAACTGCCCGGCATAGCGCTTGACGCCCAGACGCTGGGAATTTGAGTCTCTTCCGTTGCGGCTCGAGCCGCCACCTTTTTTATGTGCCATTGTTACCTCACTTTACTTCTTACTCGTTTTCCTGGCGGCAGGCTTCTTTGCGGGCTTGTCCTCGCGACCACCTGATAAACCAGCCTGCATTTCCTTCAGTCCATCCATATCGCCTTGGGCTGCAAGCTTTGCTTGAGCCGGCCAGCTGGTTGCATCCATCATCGTCAACCCAGCCGAGTTCAAGATCTCCTGGATGTTGGCGGCATCAGTCTCTGCCAGCGCAGCGAAGGTAGAAATGCCGGCGCCATTCAGAACCTCTGCAACCTTCGGACCAATCCCTTCGATGAGGGTCAGGTCATCTGCCTTCGAGGCAGCCCGAGCCCGCTTCGAGGCCTTGGGGGTATCCTGCGCCTCCGATTTGCGCTCTTCATCGGGACGGCCGATGAAATCTACCAGCAGACGCGTATACTGCTGGCGGTGCCCGCCGCGCACGCGGATGCGCTTTTTCGGGCGGTATCGAAATCGAACGATTTTGGGGCCCTTGATATGGTCTACCACGGTCACCTTGACCAGAATGTCGCCAACCGTGGGTGTGCCGACCAATACATCGTCGCCGTCTGCCATAAGCAGGACGCGCTCAAAATCAAATTTATTTCCCGCATCAACGGGCAGGCGGTCCACTTCGATGGTCCGCCCTTCGACGGCGCGGTATTGCTTGCCGCCGCTTTCAACAATTGCGTATCTCATTTTGTTCTCCAGTCATTCACTTCACCGGGTACCTGCGGGTCTGTGCTTGGACCTTCGCCTGCGAGCGGGGAAGCTGGTTGTTTGATGGTCTTGTGACATACAACTACCCCAGAATCCAACCGCTGGGGTAGAAGCGGACAATATTATACATGCCGGGTGGGCAAGTGTCAATGAATGCCCTCATTAATTTATCATATGCAAAACCGTAGTACAATTGTTCTATCCCATCTAGATCTTTACTTCTCTCATCTGTTCCGTAAACTTAACTTTATGACCGACTCTTATCCTCAACCCGGAATCAGCCTTACTTCTACCCAGACTCAAATTGTCGAATCCTCCCTGAACTCCAAGCTGTTTGTGTCCGGCCCGATGGGTACGGGCAAGACTACGGCAGGCGTCGAGCGGATGCGTTATCTGCTCGCGCAGGGGGTACCAGGCGAATCGATTCTCATGCTTGCTGCGCAGCGCAGCGTGCAGGAGCCATATCTCGATCTTCTGTACAGCCCTGAGCGCATGGCGGGTGGAGAAGTTACCTCGACCACACTGGGCGGCGGACTCGCCCGCCGGGTTTGCGATCTCTTCTGGCCCGTGGCAGCTGAGGCGGCCGGGTTCGCGCATCCCGACCAGCCGCCTGTCTTCCTCTCTCTCGAAACATCGCAATACTATATGGCGCATATCGTCCGCCCGTTGCTCGATGAGGGCTACTTTGAATCCGTCACAATGGACCGCAACCGGCTGTATTCGCAGATCCTGGATAACCTTAACAAGGCGGCGATCGTCGGCTTTCCTCATACAGAAATCGCTTCCCGGCTGGATGCAGCGTACTTTGGCGATCCCGCGCAGCGCCGGGTGTATGCCGACGCGCAGGATTGCGCGATCCGCTTCCGCGAATATTGCCTGCAGAATAATCTGCTCGATTTTTCGCTCCAGCTGGAGATTTTTACAAACATTCTGTGGCCGCTGGACGTGGTGCGGGATTATCTGACGCGCACCTACCGACACCTGATCTATGACAACGTGGAGGAAGACAGCCCGCGAGCCCACGACATCATCCGTGCCTGGCTGCCAGAGTTTGACTCCGCTTTGTTGATGTACGATGAGGGCGGGGGCTATCGATTCTTCCTGGGCAGCGATCCCCACACAGGTTATGCCCTGAACGAGCTATGCCAGGAGCAGCTTGTGCTGGAGAAATCGTTTGTAATGTCCGAGAGCGTTGCAAACCTTGCCGCCAGCCTGGAGCAGATCATTTCCCCGGACCCAGCCATCCCCGAGCCGGAAGCCGCGGTCACGGGTGGAGAGGCGATCGGTATCCTGGCAGCGCGTTTTTACCCGCAGCTCCTCGACGCGGTGGTGGCAGAAACCGTCTCGCTCATGCAGTCGGGCGTGGCGCCGAGGGACATGGTCATCATCGCGCCATTTCTTTCGGATGCATTGCGCTTCTCGGTCATGAACCGCCTGGAAGCGGCCGGCATCCCAACACGTTCCCACCGCCCTTCCCGGACGCTGCGTGACGAGCCCGCCAGCCAGGCGCTGTTAACCTTTGCTGCGATCGCTCACCCCGCCTGGAATATTCGCCCCCCGCGCTTCGACGTGGCGTATGCGCTAATGCAATCAATCGAGGGACTGGATCTCGTCCGAGCGCAGCTGTTGGCAGAGATCGTCTATCGGGCGCGCGACCTGCGGCTCTCATCGTTTGATGACATCACTCCTGAAGTGCAAGAGCGGATTACATTTGTGGTTGGAAACCGTTACAGCATGCTGCGGGATTGGATCCTGGAGTATCGTGAAGGAGATGAACTTCCATTTGACCATTTCCTGAGAAAGCTGTTCGGCGAGGTTCTTTCGCAGCCGGGCTTTGGCTTCCACACCGATTTCGACGCGGTGCGGGTTGCCTCGAGTCTCGTGAGCTCGGTGCAGCACTTCAGGCAGTCGCTCGAATCAACCTATCTCTTTCAGGATGGCTCACGCTTTCCGGATCTCGGAAGAGAATATATTCAAATGCTCCAGGACGGTGTAATCGCCGCCTCCTATGTGGAGGGCTGGCGCTCCCAGAACAAGGACGCTGTGCTGGTGGCGCCGGCTCATACCTTCCTGATGATGAACCGTCCGGTCACGGCGCAGTTCTGGCTGGATGTGGGCGCGAGCGCCTGGCACCAGCGACTCGCACAGCCGCTGACGCATCCACACGTGCTCACCCGCGAATGGGAACCGGGCCGCATCTGGACGGATGCCGACGACGTGGAGACCGGTCGCAGAACGATGGCGCGCGTGGTCTCAGGTCTGTTGCATCGCTGCCGGGAACGCATCTATTTGTGTCTGGCAGAGCTAGGCGAAAGCGGCTTCGAGCAGCGCGGCGATCTATTGCGCGCCTTCCAGCGCGTTTTGCAGAATAACGGGCAGGTCGACTCATCCAGCGGATGAACAGGAGCTTACACTGGAAACCAAGCGCTCTCTGATCCTCTCTCTTTTTGCAGGGCTTTTTCTGATCTCTGGCGCGGCCGGACTGATCTATCAAATCGTCTGGGAGCGGCTCCTAGGATTGTATTTCGGCGTCACCATGATTTCCATTACGTTGATCGTCTCGGCGTTCATGGCGGGGCTGGGGATCGGGTCGCTGATCGGGGGAAGGATCGCAAGAAATCTTCAGAACGCCCTCCTGCTCTATGGCCTGCTGGAAATTGGAATTGCCTTATTTGGAGCCGTGAGCCCGAGAGTCATTATTTGGATCGGTGAGGCGACGGCCGGCAGCCCCTATGCACTTGTTTTCCTGATCAGTTTTGCCGTTCTCTTGATCCCCACCACGCTAATGGGAATGACCCTGCCACTGCTGACCCAGGCCTTTGTGGATCAAGTGGAGACATCCGGGCAGGTCATCGGTCTACTTTACGGGATCAATACCCTTGGCGCGGCGTTCGGGGCTGTGCTCGGCGGTTATGTGCTGATCGGTTTTTACGGGTTTGAGGGCGCAGTCTATGCAGCGGTATTCCTGAACATGGCTGTTGGACTGTTCTCCCTCTGGCTCTCGCGCCGGCAGATTGCTCTTGCAGCGGGGCCGGTCGACGGCGTTAGTGCCAGTGGCGGGACCGTGCTGTGGGGTTATGGATCCATCCTGGTCTCGTCATTCCTGGTCGGGTTCGTTGGGTTGGGTCTCGAGATACTCTGGATCAGACTCCTGAACCTGGTGAATAAGAATACAGCCTATAGTTTCCCATCCGTGTTGGGCGTCTTTCTCTTCGGACTGGCGATCGGCGGTTATTTCTGGGGCCGCAGGGCTGATACATCCCGGAACCCCGTCGCTTTGTTCTGCAAGGTGGAACTGGCCGGGGCAGCCGTAGCAGCCTTTACTTTTCTTGTATTCCAATGGTCCTTGCAGTTCAAGCCGCCATGGATCAGGGACTTTTTCGAGACCCAACAGCCCTTTTCGATTTTTGTAGCGTCTGGGGGTGAAGTCTATTTTTCCAGGCTAACGCTTATATGGAGCCTTTGGGATTATTTCTTGCCCATTCTGATCCTGGTGCTTCCGGCGACTCTGATCCTGGGCGGTGGATTACCTCTCCTGGACCGGATTTCGATCCAGAGCCCACTCCTGGCGGGGAGTCGCGTGGGCGATATCCACCTGGCGAACATCATCGGTTCTGTTGCGGGCGCGCTCGTCATTAGCTTCATCCTGCTACCTGCGGTCGGGTCGGAATGGACGCTGAAGCTCCTCATCTTGATCACATTCATATTCCCCGGGTTATATTTTCTCAACCGCGCCAGCCGCTCGCGAAAACGATCCTTCGATCGTAACGATCTTCCGCTGGTCGGCCTGGCGCTGGCTGCTCTACTTAGCGTCTTTCTCCTGCCGGGCCGCGGTGACTTCTATCGCCACATGTTTGCTCTGGGGACCGGTCAGGAGGTGGTTGTATCGGAATCGAGTGACAGTGTCCTTGCGCTGACATACGAGCCTGCATCGCAAGGCGACGATCTGGCCGGCTGGTTTTGGATTGGCGGTGAGATCAACAGCTTTTTCCCGGCAGCGGGCCTTTACGAAGAGAGGGCCCTGGTCTGCGCGGGCGCGGCGCAGCCGCAGCGTATTCTGGTCATTGGCTTCGGCGGTGGGCACTCCACGATGTTCTACAAGAGTATTACTGATGTGGAACAGATCGTTGTGGTGGAGCTCCTGGGTGACATCGCGCCCTTCCTGTCGCGCAACGTCGCCTCCGTTCGCACGACGCTGAGCGATCCGCGCATCACCTATGTGGTGGACGACGGTCGCCGCTACTTGAATGCTTTTCCCGATGAAAAGTTTGATCTGATCTCGATCGATCCGCTGCGCCAGCATACCGCGGGTCATAATAATATGTACTCGGAAGAAGCGATGAAGATCTATCGGAGTCACCTTGCCCCCGGCGGAGTCCTGTGCGCCTGGATGGATGACTTCCACACCATACCGCATACAGTCGCCCGGGTATTTCCTTCTGTCGATCAATTCCGCAACGAATTTATGGTGGCGAGTGATCAGCGTATCGTTTACGACAAAGGCTACATGACGCAAATCAGCGAGGAGTATGCCAAGCTCACATCAGAGATCTATGGCGCGCAGAGAAGTATCCGCCTGGATGTCTCGAGGGCGCTGGGATTCTTTAAACGCGATCAGGAACAGATCCTCGATTCGGAACGGGGTCATGAAATTCTCCGCGATATGAATCCTTCACTGGAATACTACTTCCTTGCTGTGCCTGTATCGCAGAGCATCGATGAGATACCCGAGATTGTCTCGAGGTTCGAGAGTAGAATTGAAGAATAATCTTTACAAATGCTGAATTTCATTCCACGACCCTCTCAGGAACAAATCCTGCGCTATCGCGGCGGGCGGCTGGGTATTGCTGCCGTGCCGGGCGCCGGAAAGACCCAGATTCTCTCTGCCCTTGCGGCGCAGCTCATTGCCAGCGGGGCGCTTGCGGAAGATCAGGAAGTGCTGATCGTGACCCTGGTCAATTCGGCGGTGGATAACTTCGAGGCGCGCGTAAAGCGCTTCTTCGATAACCCGTTACAGGCGCTCTACCGCTATCGTGTCCGCACACTGCACGGGCTGGCTCATGACATCGTCCGGGAGAAGCCGGGTCACGTGGGGCTGGACGAGCGTTTTGGCATTATCGACGAGCGCGAGGCGGATTTCATCCGCCGCGAGGCAGTCAAAGCCTGGTTGAATGTCCACGCCGAATCGCTCGACGATTACCTCGACCCAAACATCGATGAGCACAAGCGTGACTGGGTCCGCCGCGACCAGCTGCCTGAGGTGATCTCGAACCTGGCGCTGGCGTTCATCCGTTCCTCGAAAGACAGGCGGCTCACGCCGGAAAAGCTGCGCGCCCTGCTGGACCGTCAGCCTGCGCCGCTGCCGCTCGCCGAGCTTGGGCTGGAGATCTATGCGGATTACCAGCGGGCTCTTACCTACCGCGCCGCCGTGGACTTCGACGACCTCATCCGCCTGGCGCTCGACATCCTCGAATCGGATGAGGAGTATCTCGAGCGCGTGCGCTATCGCTTCCCCTTCATCCTCGAAGACGAGGCGCAGGACTCCAGCCGGTTGCAGCAAGATATCCTCAGCCTGCTGGCGGGTCCGGGCGGCAACTGGGTGCGCGTGGGCGATCCCAATCAAGCCATCTTCGAGACCTTTACGACGGCCTCGCCGGAACTGCTGCGTCAGTTCATCGCCCAAAACCCGAGCGTGGACATGGCCGAGTCGGGGCGCTCGCAGGCGTCGATTATCGACCTGGCAAACGGGCTGATCGACTGGGTGATGAATGAGCACCCGGTCGAGGCGGCGCGCGCGGCTCTTGCGCCGCCGTATATCGAGCCGGTCCCGCCGGATGATCCGCAGCCAAACCCGCCAAACGACCGGTCGGCGCTCCATTTCGTCACGAAGCGGCTGACTGCCGAGGAGGAGACGAAAGCGGTTGTCGATTCGCTGGGGAAGTGGCTGCCCAAGAATCCATACTCAACCGTCGCGGTACTCGTGCCGCGCAACCTGCGTGGCGTGGACGTGATCAATGCCCTCAAGGCGAAGAACATTGAATATGTCGAGTTCCTCAGTAGCACTTCGAACACACGCGCCGCCGCGGGCGCGTTGAGCAACCTGATCTCGTATCTCGCAGAGCCGGCCTCTGCCCCAAAGCTGGCAAAGGCCTATCAGGTCTGGCGGCGGGCGTGGAAGGATGTGAAAGAACGGGCGACATTGATCCACGATGCGAGCGCCTGGCTGCGCAAAGTCGGGAACGTGGAAGACTATGTCAATCCGAACCTGGCATTTGCTAGAGGGGAAGTTCTCACACCGATTTCCGTGTCAGGAGGTAACGGCGCGGGGACAGCAGAAGCCATGGTCGCAGAGGGAGAGCAGGAGCAGGTGGTTGCAGAGCTAAATGACTTCCGCGTGTATGTGCGCCGCTGGCTGGAGTCGGTCACGCTTCCCATTGATCAGTTGGTGCTGACGCTCGCCCAGGATATCTTCACGGAAGCTGCGGACCTGGCACTGGCGCACAAACTGGCTCTGGTCTTGCGCAAAGCCGCGAACGATCATCCCGAGTGGCGCCTGCCCGAGCTGACCGCCGAACTGGCGGTCATCGCCAAGAACGAACGGCGTTTTATCGGCTTCTCGGCGGATGACTCGGGCTTCGACCCGGAGCAGCACCGCGGCAAGGTAGTCGTGACGACGATGCATAAAGCCAAGGGGCTGGAATGGGATCGCGTGTACTTGATGAGCGTGAATAATTATGACTTCCCCTCGGATCAGCCGAACGACCGCTTCATCTCAGAAAGGTGGTTTTTGCGTAGCAATCTGAACCTCGAAGCCGAAACGCTGGCACAGTTGAACGCGCTGACTTCCACGAGCGAATACGACTGGTATGAGGAAGGCGCCGCGACGCTCGCATCCCGTGTCGACTATGTCAAGGAGCGCCTGCGCTTGTTCTATGTGGGCATCACGCGTGCCAAAAAGGAATTGATTGTCACCTGGAACACGGGCAGGCAGGGTGATGCCACGCCCAGCCTGGGGATGCAGGCGTTGATGGGGTGGTGGGAATCTCAAGGCAGTAAGAGGGAAGGCTAGGATGTCTTTCACCCAACTCATTGATGCCAGCCTTTTCTCTATGAGGGATGATCCAATCGTCTTATAATATCGGGCTGCTTCACGGGAATCATGACCTGTTCTATATGTTGGTTACAGGGCTAAGCATTTGTTCCGCCCATGCAATTAAGTCGGAATTGAACAACTACACCCCGGTCACAGAAACCGGGGTGTAGCTTATAAATCAATTCGTATTCAATTGTAATCGGTGGCCTTACCGGGGCAGGATCACACGGTCGATGACGTGGATAATGCCATTTCTCGCCTGAATGTCGGTCGTCACAATGTTGGCGGTGCGGCCGTTCGCATCTGTCAGGACGCCGTTCGCCTGGAAGACTCGACCCTGCAGCGTGTTGATGCGCTCACGTGAGAGCACCTCCGTGGAATCGAGCTCATCGCGGACGATGTGATAGCGTAGCACTCTCGAGACCAGCGCCTGGTTGCTCAGCAGTTGCTCGGCGGTCACGCCCAACTCCTCCAGCAGCGCGGCAAACGCAGCATCGGTGGGGGCGAAGACGGTGTGATCCCTGCGGCTGTCAAGTCGTTCGATGATATTTGGGTCAGCCGCTTCCAGGGCTGCGATCAGGATCGAGAACTCACCCGTGGCATCGTTGGTTTCCAGGACGACATCGACGATGCTATTTCCGGGATCGAAGTTCCTGATCTTCGGCAAGAGCACACGATCGATGACGTGGATGTAGCCATTGCTTGCCGGGATATCGGTGGTCACAATGTTGGCGGTGCGACCGTTGAAGTCTGTCAACACACCATTCGACTGGTATAGCCGTCTCTGCAGTGTGCGAATTTGCTCGCTGGCAAGAACTTCACCGGAGTCAAGGCTGCCGCGGGCGATGTGATAGCGGAGAACCCGTGATAACAGCATCTGGTTGCTCAAGAGCTGTTCTGCGGTCACACCGAGCTCTGCCAGCAATGCCTGAAAAGCGGCATCGGTCGGGGCAAAAACGGTATATTCCTTGCTGCTGCTCAATCGCTCGAGGATGTTCGGATTGGCGGCTTGCAATGCGGCGATCAGAATCGAGAATTCGCCTGTCTGGGCATTTGCAGCCAGGGCAACATCGAGTAGCGTGCCGGCTTCCTGCGCTTTGACTGATGGTGCCCCCAGAGCGCCAAAGGCAAACGCGGCGATCAGCAGGGCGGAAACAAACTGGAACACTTTAAATTTATTCATTCTTCCTCCGGAGTAGGGTTTGAAATTGAGGAACACGTTAAGGTCATTGTATTGATTTTAGACATATTGTCAATGTTTTGCACAGTATTCTAATGTATTGCTCATCAATATATGTGCAAAACATTGAAAAAGGCTTTTAGGGAATAAAAACGATCCCGAGCCGGATAGGCACGAGACCGTTTGGATGGTAACTTTCCGTTGCGAATTGTGGAGGATACGTAAATGCTTCAGGGCGCCAGCAGAATTGTCTCGGCAGACTCGAGATGCGCATATACCGGAATGACCGCCGGAATCCCTGTGATTTCCAGGATGTGGAAAACCTCAGGGATGGGGCTCAACAGCACCATTTTTCCACCCCGGCTAGACATCGATTTGGCAGTCAGCATCAGGAGCCGGATCCCGATGGATGCCAGAAAATCAACTTCAGATAAATCCACCACGACGCGCACGTTTTCCCCTCCGCAATAGCCGGCGAATCTGGTTTCGATCTGGCCGGTACCGATAATGTCGAATCGACCTTTGAGCTTAATCATCCGGATTTCGTGGCTAAGTTCGCTGTACTGTAGCTCCATGCCTGTCTCCTTAGGGTACTGTGATAGGATAATTATATAGAAGTCGGAAGGGAATCAGGTTAACGATAAGTTATGATTTCTCTCCACCGTAAGCCTGAGCCGCTCGAGTAAGATCTGGAGACGGGGAATTGAACGGCGGAGCGCCTTATGCTACAGTAGTGGAAATCACCGATTTCAGGAGACTTCTCATGGGCAACAGGCAAATGGATACTGTGCTTGATTCAGTGCTGGGCGCTATCGGAAATACT
Organism: Anaerolineales bacterium; assembly: GCA_035463495.1. Classification (GTDB taxonomy): domain Bacteria; phylum Chloroflexota; class Anaerolineae; order Anaerolineales; family Villigracilaceae; genus Defluviilinea. The sequence continues at coordinate 20,753 of DATHTH010000120.1, forward strand.
CCGCTCGTGGAGCTCTCACGCATTACAAGAGGGCTGGAGGGGCGGATCCTTGCCAAGTTGGAATATCTGAACCCGGGCTTTTCGAAGAAGGACCGCATCGCCCTCCAGATGATCGAAGAAGCAGAGGCGGATGGAGATCTCAAACCGGGCCAGACGGTGGTCGAGCTGACGAGCGGCAACACCGGAACCGGGCTTTCCATCGTCTGTGCGGTAAAGGGATTCCCGTTTGTCGCAGTGATGTCCAGGGGGAATTCGACGGAACGTGCCCGCATGATGAGGGCGTTGGGAGCAGAGGTGATACTGGTCGATCAACTTCCAGGCTCCAGGCCGGGACAGGTTTCGGGCGGCGATCTGGCGTTAGTCGAAGAGGCCGCCCAGCGCATCGTCCGGGAGCGAAACGCCTTCCGAGCCGATCAATTCCATTTGAGGAGCAGCTCACGTGCCCATTATCTTCATACCGCGCCCGAGATCGTGAGACAAGCTGGCGGCAAGATTGACGTATTCTGCGATTACCTTGGCACGGGCAGTTCCTTTGGCGGCTGTGCGGCTGCGTTTAAAGAATACGACCCCGGCATTCAATGCTATGTTGTCGAACCCTCAGCCGCAGCAGTCCTGGCGGGCAAGCCGGTTACAAGCCCCAATCACCGGATCCAGGGCGGGGGTTATTCTATGCGGGAGCTAACGCTGATCGACGAACGTTACATAGACGGTTATCTTCAAGTGACCGATGAAGAAGCCATGGAGATGGCGCGAAGACTGGCAAAGCAGGAAGGTATCTTTGCAGGATTTTCCTCCGGCGCCAACGTCGCGGCCGCCATCCAGCTCCTCGAATCGAGCTGCAGCGGAAAGACAATCGCGGTCCTGCTTCCGGACTCCGGGCTGAAGTATCTCAGCACGGATTTGTGGCTGTAGGGTTTTCTCCGGCAATTCCAACCCTCTCCCTTTTTCCATCCCGCTCGAATGGGCATGTCGATCTGAGCTCAACGGATCGGCCCGTAAAACCTCCCGGGCCCTTTTTCTTCCCATGAGAGTCTGTTGAATTTGTCGATTAAGTATGCTACAGTACGGATATTCAACTCGGTGGAGTGAACCTATAATGGATCAAATCTTCAAGAGAATACTCGGTCATAATTTTTCTGAACTAAAAGGCAGCACGGTCCTTGCCTCCATTGTCCTGCCGGAGTCCTTGATCAACGAGATTCTCAGGTCTGCCCTTCAAGGGAACAATAATATCGAGTCTCTGCAGATCGCAATCCACCCACAAAACCGGGTTGCACTCAGCGTGAAGACAGCCCTGCTTCCGTGGAGTCTCCAGCTAAAACTAAAAATCGACCGGTCTATCGATCTCGCCAGTTATTCCTCGCCGAAGCTGAGAGCCTGGATGGAGAACAACCGCTGGCTGGGCACCCTGGGCTCATTATTCGATGCACTGCCCGAGGGGACCAAGCTCTTCGGTAACCAGATCGTGGTCGATCTCGCTGCATTCCTCCCCTCGCCAGAGCACAAGCCCATGCTGGATCTCGTGAAATCGGTGGATATTCGCACGGAGCCATCCACGGTGATCCTCGATGTGAAGGCTGCCGTGGAAAGATAAGCAAACCAGAAGCACTTTCGCACCCACAACTTAGGTTCAACTTGCTGGTTTTACCGTTCTTAACGCGATAACACGTTTCAAACACAAAGGACACCTGCCACTTGCACCAAGCGAAACTCAGCCTGGCGCCGGTGCGGTGTTGTGTCCCTCGTGCTTAAGCTCTTTCCCCCTCGAAACGGGAGTGCCAACTTGACATAATTCGCTGGTACAATCTCAGCGATACCTTTCATAAGGAGGCAGGAGTGGCGAGACAGGTTATCGGTCCCGATGTAAGCTTCTATCAGGATGATCCGGGTACCCCGCAGGAAATCGACTTCGTGCGGATGAACCAGACCACCGATTTTGTGATCATCAGAGCCGGGCAGAACCTATGGGCGGATTCCGATTTCAAGAACAACTGGCGACGGTCAAAAGAAGCGGGTCTGCCGCGCGGTTCCTACTGGTTCTATGACAGCCGTGCAGAACCCCGGCAGCAGGCCGAGCTGTGGGTTAACCTATTAGCCGGCGACCTGGGCGGGCTGCCTCTTTTCCTCGACCTTGAAGAAGCCTATCGCGGTCCCTACAGCGGCTGGCGGCACTGGAAAGCCTGTCTCGAGCGTTTGCGCGCGCTGGTCGGTTCAAAAGAGATCGGTATCTACACCGCCTTCCATTACTGGAACACCAACGCGCCCATCAGCCAGCCCAACGAGCTGGAGTATTTCCACCGCTTTCCCCTGTGGATTGCAAACTATGGTGTTTCACAGCCGCTGGTTCCCCGACCCTGGGGGACAAATGAATGGGTGTTCTGGCAGTTCACTGCCTCTGGAGACGGTCCTTTCTATGGGGTCGAAAGCCTCGAAATCGACCTGAATTATTTCAATGGCGATCCGCAGGCATTCGCCCGGCGGTTCAATGTGCCTGTGCCCACAGACCCCATCCCGCCGGACCCTGCGGGGACGCGCTATCGCGTCAATGCGGGGACACTGAACGTTCGGCAGGGACCCGGCACGAGCTTCCCCGCGATTGGCTTTTTCCGTCGTAATGAGGTCGTCGAAGCCCTGGAGTCGAACCCGGATGGCAGCTGGCTACGAGTCCGCCGGGTGAGCGATGGATTGACCGGCTGGGTTTCCGCGGCGTATCTTGTCAAGCTGGATGCGCCACCTCCACCCCCGCCTCCGCCGCCCCCTCCACCTGTGGGCGATCGCTATCGCGTCACCGCGACCGCGCTCCACGTTCGGGAGGGACCGGGCACAAATTTCCGATCGCTGGGACTTCTGAACCGCAACGATATCGTCGAATCTCTGGAGTTCAATGCGGGCGCTAGCTGGATGCGTCACCGCCGTCTGACCGATGGTTTGACCGGCTGGTCATCGACCCAGTTCCTCGACAAGATCACCACAACGCCTCCACCCCCGCCTCCGACAGGTGACCGATACCGGGTTACCGCGACCAGGCTCCACGTCCGAGAAGGCCCAGGGACAGAATTTGCGTCGCTTGGTTTTATCGAGCTCAATGAGGTGGTGACTGCTATCGGGGTGAATCCGGACGGCACGTGGAGACAGATCCGCCGAAGTGACGGGCTGACCGGCTGGTCTTCGGCGCGCTACCTGACTCTTGTCACGGACGCCCCTCCACCCCCTCCTCCTCCTCCCGGTGACCTGGCGGGGACCTGGTTTCGTGCCAACGCACGGGTGAACGTTCGAGAGGGGCCCGGCACAGGCTTCAATATCGCGGGTGCTCTCAACAAGGATGAAGTCGTTGAGGCACTGGATGCCAGCGGGGATCAATCCTGGATCCGTCTCACCCGCGTGAGCGGGTGGACAGCCTGGGCGCCAGGTAGTTCCCTGACGAAGCTTGGGAAAGATCCAGCTTCGGTTACCCAGAACATCTTCAAGGGCGTGACATACTATCGCAACAAGCGCAGTACACCTCGCGCCCTGGTCTGGCACATCATTGAAATCGATACCCGCCTGACCGATGCGTTACGCTTCCTGGTGACTCCACCCTTACGGGATACGGTACCTCAGTTATGCTCCCGCACGACCTCCCAGTTCCTGGATGAGCACGATATGCAGATCGCCGTCAACGGGGATGGATTCTTCTACCTGGACCCTGTCGATTACCCGCCCCAGGCGTA
>DATHTH010000121.1:0-8464 GCA_035463495.1 Anaerolineales bacterium
GCTGCCCGGCTCTCTGGCGGAAGCCCTGACTGAGCTCTCGAAAGACAAAGTTCTCGTGGACGCGCTTGGTCCCGCTGCCTATGAGGCATTCACCCGCGCCAAGTGGGAGGAGTGGGACGAGTACCGCATCCATGTGACGGACTATGAGATTGAGAGATATCTGGAGACGGCGTAAGTTGGTAAAGGGTAATTCGTAATTGGTGATTGAGACCTCCGCGGGATAATGTCCTTCGGAGGTCTTGTCATATAATGGGAAAAGTATTTACGGTTTTATTTCCTAGGTAAGGAACAGGAGGACCAAGTGGATAATCCATTACCTAATGCGACTCCCGATCAAAAATTAGCTATTTTGCGTAATGAAATTCTTACTCCTTTGGCCATCATACAAGGTTGCGCTGCTATACTCCAGAAACACTTCGAAAGAGAAGCGCCAAAATCTGCAGACCTGATAGAGTGCATTGAAGGTATATCGAAATCTTCAGCTAAGATAAAAAATTGTTAGATGAAATCTCTATGCAAAATTGATCGCTACTAATTTGCATAAGCCCTTACTAACCAGACATCTTCCTATGAAAGGCTGTCATGCCTAACGACATCTTCATTTCTTACTCCCGCCGTGACCAGGAATTCGTCACACGTCTGGCATCCGACTTGAATGCGCAGGTGGCCGGAGTGTGGTTCGACCAGTCCACGATCCAGTTGGGGCAAAAGTGGCATGACGAGATCATGGATGGGATCCGGGAGTGCAAAGCTTTCATCCTGGTGCTCTCTCCCGATGCAATGGAATCGCGCTATGTGCGCGAGGAGGTTAGCAAAGCGCTGGAACTGGGCAAGACGATCTTTCCTGTGATCTATCGGCCGGCGAAATGGATAGATGAATTTGAAACGCTGGTCAAGGAAGTCCAAACCCTTGATCTGCGTTCTGGCAGCTATACGGATAATTTTCAAAAGCTCGTGGATGGGCTGCTCGTGGCAGGAGCAGGAAAAGCCACGGGCGAACGGCCCTTCCTGCGTCAGTCAACAAGGACGAGATTAAGCACTGCACTGGGCAAGGTTCCCGGCTGGGCGTTTGCCTGGAGCATGGGCTGGCTGGTCTTCTGGCTGGTGGTGCTGATTTTCCTGATTTTTCTGTCTGCAAGTGAAGAGGGCCTGGAAAGCAGCGATATTCTCGGTTTTCTACTTTTGCTGATGAGTGGTGGAATTGGAGGATTTGCCGGCGGACTCTTGGCGGGGCTTTTTACTATGTTGGCGCTGCGTTCAAACGCGCCGTCCATTTCGTGGAAGCACATGTCCCCGACGATCCGCATCTGGGGAATTAGCGGCCCGTTAGGGATGATCGTGTCCGGGCTGATTACCTCCCTGATGGCGGCTGCGGGCATCCTTAGCGTTCAAAGCGCCGATGCCGAATGCAGCGGCGGACTCGGCGAATGTGTAGGACAGATTTTTGGCAGCGCGATCGCGGAAACCCTCAGCTGGTTGATTCTGATGGCATTCGTGTTTCTACTACTTGTCACCGCGGCATGGTTCCTGACCGGGATGTTTGCGGGTTGGCTGGCTGTCCGGCACATCCGCACGCTGGAGCCGGGAATCACAAACCGACAGGGTTGGCGCGTGTCTGCCGGCTGGGGATGCGGCGCAATTCTCGCCCTGGTTGTCATGATTCTCGTGGCTGGAATTCTTTCAAGCGTCTTCGGGCAATAGCCAACTCTCCTCCAGATTTTCAAGCAATTAAAGTATGGATTTCATTCATTATGTAAAAGCAGCTTTCACTTGCTTTTGAACGTCTTTACGTAGAGCTGCGGGCTGGATCGAGTCTATGAGCACTTTTTTCGCAGCCAGAAATCTTGCGAACCGGATCAAGCCTTTTGCCAGGGCGTGCGCAAACTAGATAGCTTTCACCGGCGCGTTCTTTTCGCGCCATAAGCCCAGAATTGCCAGAGTCATTGTTTTGCGGTCCAGCTTGGGATCGAGCCGCGCCATGAGCCTCAGCCCTGGCTCGCGCAACAAGCCGTGGAATGAGACCGCTTTGCGTGCGAAAAATCCTCGGCATCCTTCTCGCTGACCACATAATCATGTTCCTTCGGTGCAATATTCTCGCGGAAGTCGTAGAGCTGCTCGAAGCCCTCGCGATGGTGGATCATCAGCCCCTAAACCGTGAACGGATTGAAGTTCGTGCCACGATCATAGTAATCTTCATTCTCTACGCGCTTCAGCGTCCCGACAACCGCATAAGTCACCGGCGTCATCAAGGCTTCTACGGCGCATTTGAACAAGTAATTCGTGACCGTGAGCGTTAGGAATAGAGTCCACGGAAATACCCCGAAGGCGGAAGCGACGAACACAAACATGACCGTGTCCACGAGCTGCCCCACCAGGGTGCTGCCAATCGTGCGGCTCCACAGCCAGCGACCATCTGTCAGAACTTTCATTTTCGCCAAAATGATCGAGTTGGTGAACTCCCCCGTCCAGTAACCTGCAAGGCTCGCCAGAACGATCCCACCAGTACTCATGCCGCCTAGAATCGCGTTATAGGCATCGTCCCCTGCATATCCCTGCCAGATGGCTTCGCCGGGCATCAGTCGAACAATCCAAAACACGAACGCGCTCAACACCAAGCAGGCAAAGCCGACCCAGATGACGCGCCGGGAGCGCTTATAGCCATAGACCTCGGTGAGAATATCGCCAAAGATATAACTGACCGGGAAAAGGATCGTCCCCGCATCGAACGCCAGTGGCAATCCAAACAGATTAAGTCCCCAATCAACGATCTTGGCTGAGGAGGCGATATTGCTGACAACCAGCACCGTCACGAAGACAGCCATGATCAGGTCGAAGAAGCGATATTGTCTCATCAGCCTGCCTGTGCTAGGCGACCCGGGTAGAACCGACTTTCTCCATCATCCTGCAAAAGGAGCATAGATCTTCCGTGGAGGTGGGCTGCCCGCATTTGGGGCAGGAATGCAGAGGCACTCGTTCCCGATTCCGTTCGATAAAAAGGTCACCCCGCTTTCGTGCTTCGAGAAAGCGCAGGTAGAACGTCAGCTTTGCACCGGGGCGCGTGGTCTCTAGCTGGTTAAGAAGCTCTTTGTAGTAGATAGACTGTGAGCCTTCGGCGAAGGGACATTCTTCATAAATGTATTCAATGCCACGCGCCAGCGCATAGGCGGTCATCTCGCGCTCGTAGAAGCGGCAGAGAGGCTTGACCTTGCGCGCTAACCCATCCGCGGCGGGCAAGACCGGTCCCTGCCGCAGCAGATACTCACTCGACCAGGACAGGGTATTCCCGAACAGCACGGCCGCCTCATCGTCGAGGTTGTGACCCGTCGCCAGCACATCGTAGCCGAGGTCCCGCGCAATACGGTTCATCTCGTGGCGTTTTGTCAGACCACAGACCGCGCAGGGCTTGCCATGCCCGCGATGTGAGATCTCTGATAGCACCGGAATGGGCTGGCCGTATTCGTCTTCGATATCCACCACATGAAGCCTCAAGCCGCGCTGATTTGCAAACTTCTCGGTGAGGCGCTGCGATTCGTGCGAGTACTCGATGCCGCCATCGATTCCCAGCCCCAGGTACAAGCCATCAGCCTGATAGCCCAGACGCGTGAGGATGTCCCAGAGCGCCAGCGAGTCCTTGCCGCCCGAAACGGCCACCAGGATCTTCTCATCCCGTGTAAACATCTCATATTTTTTGATAAAGCGCTCGGTCTGCTCCGGCACCCACTCGAGATAATGCTCCTTGCACAACGCCAGTTTGTGCTGGCGCATGTTAACGGAGGCTTTTTCACCGCATTTTTTACATTTCATATCAAACTCTATCGATGAGCAACGTCTGGAGACGTTGACTCCTTATCCTCCGGAAATCACCGCGATCAGCTTGACCTCCTCACCATCCCGCAAGATCTCGTCTTCCAGGATCATCTCTCCGTCGCGGGTCGCGATGACCGATTCAGGCACCACGTTGATCTTCTGCAGCGCAGACAGCAGGGTCATGCCTGGCTTAACTTCATATTCCTGATTGCGTAAAACGAGCTTAACCATGTCACTCCTTGACTCGAGATTCTACCATCAGGTGAGCATCAGCGCCTTGACAGCAATTGCCGGTTGAATGTACGATAGACCGATGCGCATCGGGATGATGGTGGACACCTATAAGCCGTATGTAAGCGGTGTAACAAATTACGTTGATCTGCACAAGCGGGCTCTCGAGCGGGCAGGGCACGAAGTCTATGTCTTCACGTTTGGCGACCTCGAATATCAGGATGACGAGCCGCGGGTCATCCGCAGCCCGGGGCTGGCGCTCGCGGATACCGGCTTTTATTTGTCCCTGCGCTACAAGAGCGAGCACAAGAAACTGCTCCAGACAATGGACGTGGTACACGTGCATCACCCTTTTCTCAGCGGGCGACTGGCGCTGAATTATTGCCGCTCGGCAAGGATACCGATCGTCTTTACCAATCATTCACGGTATGACCTGCTGGCGCATGCCTACCTCCCGCTCATGCCTGATGAGGTCAGCGTCAGTCTGCTCCAGGCGTACCTGCCCGATTTCTGCGAATCAATGGACCTGGTCATCTCGCCCTCCGCGGGGATGGCGAAGATCTTGCGCGAACTGGACGTGAAGAGCCATATTGAAGTGATACCCAACGGCGTAGATCTGGGAAAATTCCATCAGGCTGAGCCTTGTCCCCGCTCACAGTTTGGATTTACCGACCAGGATCTGCTGCTGGTCTACGCAGGCCGGATCGCGCCAGAGAAGAACATCAGCTTCCTCCTGCAGGCATTCGCAGGAATTACACAGCTGCTCCCAAATGTCTATTTGCTTATCGTCGGCGGGGGCAAAAGACAATTCGAAGAGGAGCTTCAGAGCCTGATCTCACAGCTCGGTATCGCAAACCGCGTCCGCAGCACGGGAATGATCGCCTACGATGAGATTCCATCGTATCTGGCGATGGGCGACATCTTCGTGACCACATCTGTCTCTGAGTCCTTTGGGATGTCCACGGTGGAAGCGATGGGGACCGGACTGCCCGTCATGGGGATCCATTCCCCGGGGACGAGCGACATTGTGGAGGACGGAAAAACGGGCTTTCTTTCGACCGAAGATGTGGCAGCCTTCACCGCCAAATTGACCTATCTCTGCCTGCTCCCGAGCCTGCGCAAGACGATGGGTGCTGCTGCGCGCGAGGCATCCAAGATCTACGACATCGATCGCACCGCCCAGATCCTGCTCGGTCATTACACACGGCTTAAGCACAGTACCAAGCCGTTAAAGAAAAGCTTCGATGAGCGCCTGATGGCTGTTCTGGAAGAATTCCTGAAATGACGAAGCACAGACAACGCCTCGGCAAATGGGGCGAGGAGGCGGTCGCCGCGTATCTGACCGGACGCGGTTACCCGATCCTGGCGCGCAATGCACGGACCCCGTACGGGGAAATTGATATCATCACGAAAGAAGGCGACATTACGATCTTTGTCGAAGTCAAAACTTTGAAATCAAGCAGGAACTTCTTTCCCGAACAGAATGTCACCGCTCGCAAGCGCGGCCATATGCTCGCCTGCGCCGAGCATTACGCAGCAGAAAACGCCATCGATCACTGGCAGATCGATGTGATTGCGGTGGAGGGAAACGTGGGGAAACAGCCGAAGATCACGCATTTTGAAAATGCCATCTAAACGTACGCTCTTAAGTCGCACCCTGACCGCCCGGAAACACTTCATCTCCATGCAGGACGCTTCTCTCTACCGCATCCAATTCCTCCACACATGCGGGCCCAAAATAATATTCCAATTCACTGCGCAGGGATCGATACACCGAGGAGCCTGCACCTGCACAGACCAGGGAATTATCCTCCAGTTCCGGTGCAAGACATAAAAGTCCCTCACCAAAACTGAGTGGAAAGAGAGCGCATACCAGCGGCTTGATCTCATGATAGTCCATCTGCTTGCTGAGAGCATACCTGTGCAAACCACACCCCCTCTGCTCTTCACTGATAAAGACACAGCGCGGACCCTGGGGGTTGATCCTCGTATAGAGATTCCCGGCATACTCTTCGTAATAGGCATATTCCCCTTCGAACCACTCTACCTCTGATGCGCGGATGAACGGCGTGATTCCCTCCTTGTGCTGCCGGATTTTTTCCACATTGTGGATGTCAACGTCTGCCCCGAAGGAACAGCACCAATCATGACAAAAGCTGCATTCGAGACAACGGGCGAAGTAGCTCTTCAGAAAAATGTCACGATGGACGAATGAAATCGCCAAATTTTCATAGACATATTCGCGACCCAGGGCGATGGTGTCCGGGTGCCGGGGAAGAACCGTTCTGTGCAGGATATCCCGTGCCGTATTTGCTTTCTCTTCAAGCCCTTCCTGTGTAGAAGACTCGAACAAAGAACCGCCTTTGCGCAGCGCATAGCGGTAGTGATGGCATGCACTGAACCACTCGCCCTCAGCCGCGGACAGATCCCCGAGTTTCTCATGGGAACGTGCCAGCCAGAGATCGTCCTTCTGCCTTAGCGCAATCCTTGCGCTCTCGACGAGAAAGTCTCTCGCTTCGTCCCATCGTCGCATGCCCGCCAACATCTCAGCATAGTGTAAGCAGGGAAAGAAGCGCTCTGCGTCGGAACGTGCTTCCTGGATAAGGGCAAGCATCTGTTGCTCCGCTTCTGTGGGCTGCCCCTCTCTGAGTATGTGCAGATTGCTCCCGGTCCTGATTGCCAATTCGTCTGAAACAACTGATTTGTTATTCATAAAATACAGGGTCCACTCGGCTGCACACGTATAATTACGGCAGTTCGTCTCTCGATTTGTTATTCTCCTTTGGAGATATATAACGAAGGAGCCTTACTTTTGTGCCCAACTAAACGGAATCTGCCCTGATGCATCCATCCGGTAAACTTCCTCTTATCTTGATCGCGGGGCCGACCGCTGTCGGCAAAACAGAGCTTGCGATTCAGCTGGCAGAACGACTAAATGGGGAAATCGTCTCGGCAGATTCCAGGCTTTTTTATCGAGGTATGGATATCGGGACGGCAAAACCGACTCGCGAGGAACAGGCGCGGGTGCCCCATCATCTTATCGATATTGCCAACCCGGATGAGATCTTGAGCCTGGCTGTTTTCCAACAGAAAGCGCGAGAAATGATCGATAGTATTCATACACGCAATAAGATTCCGTTCCTGGTTGGAGGCACGGGACAGTATATTCGCGCAGTGACCGAAGGCTGGAGTCCACCTGAAGTGGAACCAGATGAGAAGTGGAGGCGTGAGTTGGAACGATTGACAGAGGAGAGAGGAGTATATTGGCTATACGAAAGACTTCAATCGCTTGATGCGGTTGCCGCGGAGAAAATTGACCCCCGGAACTATCGCCGGACCATTCGGGCTCTGGAAGTGATCATGCGGACTGGCAGAAAATTTTCCGAGCAGCGCGGCCAGGGCGAATCGCCCTACCGCTTGATCACGATTGGTCTGACACGCTCCCGTGCGGAATTATACGAACGCGTCGACGCACGAATTGACGCCATGTTTGCCGCCGGTTTTCTGGATGAAGTGAAAGAGCTTCTGGCGCAGGGGTACTCCCCTTCGCTGCCCCCGATGTCGGCGATAGGATACCGGGAAGCCGTCAGGGTGATTCAGGGTGAATGGAACGAAGCGCAAGCGAAAGCGGAGATGCGGCGCGCCACACGAGTCTTTGTCCGCAGGCAGGCGAACTGGTTCAAAGAGTCAGATCCGAATGTCAAATGGTTTCAAGTCGAAGATGGGTTCGTGGAACGGATAGAGGCATTTATTCGGCATTCGCTTGCGAGCGAGGCTTCTTAGCGGGCGTCCAATCTATTTACCCCCTCGAGCAACTTCCGCAGGAAAGTATAAGCAAAATTCAACTCGGGCTGGACCAGTTCTTCAATTCCGTGAGCAATATATTGATAGCTAATCGCATGGTATAAGGCATAAAGCGTGCCTGCCAGATCCCAGGCCCGGCGAACCCTGTCTTTTGGATAGTGTTCCTCCCAGACAGCCAGGTAGGCTTCCTGCAGAGTCGCTTTCTTGGCTTCGTCATCTTCCCAGTAGATCTGCAACATATCGAAGTAGGGATGACTTACAGCGGCGTCGGTCCAGTCGAAATAGAGCAACGAAGCGTTCCGCATAACGACATTTCCTGTGTGCAAATCGCCGTGGATGATCGCGGCGGGAATCGGCAGAGCGAGCAACTCCTCGATCAAGGAATAAAGATGAGGCGTGCACTCCTTTAATTTTTCTCTCTCTTCCGCCGTCAGAGAGCGAAGAACCAGCTCGTCACGGAACAATGGTTCAATATAGGAAGATAGCCCTTCGATGCGGCGGTCCTTACAACCGGCTGCCAGCAAGGCATCGACTTTCCGGGAGGAGTCGATCTGAAGTCGCGCAAAATCCTGCATGAGTTGTATTTGCTGCTCCAGGGTGGCATCTCCACCGAGTGGATTCC
>DATHTH010000122.1:0-10854 GCA_035463495.1 Anaerolineales bacterium
AGCGTGCACGGGTCGATCTCGCGCGCCAAGAATGAGCTGATCGGACCGGAGGAATATCCAACTACGACCTATCGTGATGAGATCGTCAAGCGTGTGTACGCGGAGTATCAGAAGAGGCTGATCGCCAGCAACGCTGTGGACTTCGACGACCTGCTGGTCTACACGGCGCGCCTGCTGGAAGATAACCCTGTTGTGCGCGACAAGTACGCCCAGCGCTTCCGGCATGTGCTTGTGGACGAGTTTCAGGATACCAACCTGGCGCAATATGCCCTGGTGAGGCAGCTCGCTTCCTTCCATAAGAACATCTTCTGCGTGGGCGATCCCGATCAATCGATCTACGCGTGGCGCGGCGCCGACTGGCGCAACGTGCAGCGCTTCGAGCAGGATTTCCCTGAAGCGCAAACGATCCTGCTCGAGCAGAACTACCGCTCCCGGCAGACCATCTTGAATGCAGCAATGGGCGTCATCGACCGCGCCATGAACCGCAAGCGGAAGAAGCTGTTCACCGACCGCGGCGAAGGCGAAAAGATCTTCTTTTATGAAGCGCCGGATGACTATGCCGAGGCTGCCTTCGTAGTAGACACCATTGCCCAGCTCGTTGCCTCGCGACAGTTCGAGGCGGGCGATTGCGCGGTGATGTATCGCACCAATGCGCAGTCCCGCCTGATCGAGGAAGCGTTCCTGCAGGCACGGCTGCCGTACCGGCTTGTGGGCGCACAGCGATTCTACGGGCGCCGCGAGGTCAAGGATATCATCGCCTTCCTGCGCCTGATCCACAACCCGGCCGACGAAGCCAGCCTGGACCGCGTCATCAACGTCCCGCCACGCGGCATCGGCGATAAAACCCTGCTCACCCTGCACAACGTGGCGCGGCAGAATCAGACGCAGCCAGGCTTTGTCCTGCTCGACCTGGCGCGCGGCACCGATTCGCCCTACTGGTCCGGGTTTGCTGGACGAGCCTCCATTACGCTGGCTGATTTTGGCGGGATGCTTGCGGCCTGGCGCACCGCGGCTCTTTCGTTGACCACCTCCGAGCTCTTCGATCGCGTGATTTCAGACCTCAATTACAAGGAATACATCGACGACGACTCGGAGGAAGGGGTGGACCGCTGGGGCAACGTCGAGGAGCTGCGCCGGCTGGCTGTCGAGTATTCGACGCGCAGCCTGGACGAGTTCCTTGAGAATGTGGCGCTGGTCTCGGACCAGGATACCATTACCGAAGGGAACGTGCCCACCCTCCTGACCCTGCATGCCGCCAAGGGACTCGAGTTCGGCGCGGTCTTTATTGTCGGGCTGGACGACGGCATCCTGCCGCACAGCCGCTCGTTCGACGAGCCCGAAGGAATGGAAGAGGAGCGCCGCCTGTTTTATGTCGGCATCACCCGCGCCAAGGACCGGCTTTACCTGATCCGTGCCATCCAACGCGGCGGGCGCGGCGCGGCGGAAGAGACCTACCCCTCGCGTTTCCTGGACGACGTGCCCGCGGACCTGTTGATCGGGCGATCGCGGACAGGCCGCTCCATTCACGGGCGCGCCCCCGAGACCCTCTGGTCGGTGCATACTCGACCCCAGTCCGCCTCGGTGATCGAGGTCAAGTTCCGAGCCGGGGCGCATGTCCGCCATCCGGTCTGGGGAGAGGGGATTGTCCTCGACAGCCGGGTACAGGACGACGACGAGTTGGTGGATGTGGTGTTTGAGTCGGTTGGGATAAAGAGACTCGCGGCAAGTCTGGCGAATTTGAAGATCGTTTAAAGTCATTGCGAGGAGTTCTGATTGAGACGCTCCACGTCGAACCCAGGGCGACGAAGCAATCCTCTATTAGGTTGAGGCAGAGCTCCGACGAGATTTATTCGTTAGACGGGAGATTGCTTCGCAACGAACGCTCGCAATGACAGATAACATGAGGAGCAACCATGCAATACGTCAAGCTTGGCAAGACCGGTATGAAAGTCTCGCGCTTGTGCCTGGGCATGATGAGCTTCGGGTCCAAAAAGTGGCGCGAGTGGGTTCTCGAAGAGGAAGAGGCTCGACCGTTCATCCAGCGCGCCCTGGAAGCAGGCATCAATTTCTTCGACACCGCGGACGTCTACTCCACAGGCGAAAGCGAGCGGCTAACGGGCAAGCTGCTCAAGGATTCCGGCGTGCCGCGCGAGAATGTAATCGTCGCCACCAAAGTCCACGGGCAGATGAGCAACGACATCAACGATCGCGGGCTTTCGCGCAAGCATATTCTGGATTCGATTGACAAGTCGCTGAAGCGTCTGCAAATGGATTACGTGGACCTGTACCAGGTCCATCGCTGGGATTACGAAACGCCGATAGAAGAGACAATGGAAGCCCTGAACGACGTGGTCCGTTCGGGAAAAGCGCGCTACATCGGCGCCTCGTCCATGTATGCCTGGCAGTTCGCAAAGGCGCTGCACACGTCCGAAACACACGGCTGGACGAAATACGTCTCCATGCAAAACCACTATAACCTGGTCTATCGCGAGGAGGAGCGTGAGATGATCCCCCTGTGCGTCGACCAGGGCATCGGACTCATCCCGTGGAGCCCGATGGCACGCGGCTTCTTTGCAGGCGACCGCAAGCGCGGTGGCGGCGGGGAGACCCTGCGCGCCAATGCCGATCCGTTTGGAAACAGCCTTTATTTCAGGGAGGAGGATTTCACCGTCGCGGAATGTGCGGCGGCGGTAGCAAAGGAACGCGGTGTGACTGCCTCGCAGATCGCCCTGGCATGGGTGTTGAATAAGCCCTATGTGGCTGCACCAATCATCGGCGCGACCAGGATGGACCATCTGGATCAGGCAATCGCCGCCCTGGATATCCAGCTCTCTGATGAGGAAATCAAGAAACTGGAAGAGCCATACAGACCGCACCCGGTGCTGGGACATTCATGACGCTTGTCTTGCGACTGGCGTACTGGTTTCGCAGAATTTATCAGTTCTTTCTGCGCCCGATCAATATCGGGGTGCGTGTCATGCTGATTCAAGATGGCAAAGTCTTGCTCGTCAGGCACGTCTATCAGAGGGGCTGGTTTATGCCGGGCGGCGGGATGAACAGGAAAGAGACACTCGAGCAGGCCGCTCGCCGCGAATGCCGTGAGGAAGTGGGCGTGAAGATGGAAAGCGCTGAGCTGTTCGGGATTTATTTCAATTACACCGAGTGGAAAAGCGATCATATCGTTCTCTTTTTATCCGAAGATTTCACAATGACCGATGTAGGAGACAGAGAGATCGCAGAGAAGAAATTCTTTCCGCTGGATGCACTGCCCGATGGCCTGGGAAGAGGTCATCGCCGCCGCTTGCAGGAGTATGAGTCGGGCGTCCGGCACGTTCGGCATGGCACCTGGTGAAGCGTGAAAAGGTTACGCTATAACGAGCCTTTCTGTCTTTCACGCGGTAAAATTGGATCATGACCGAAACTCTCAAGATTTTTATCCCCATGGCAGGCTGGGGGACGCGCATGCGCCCTCATACTTGGAGCAAGCCCAAACCGCTTGTCAGCGTGGCGGGAAAGACCTCGCTTGAGCACGTGCTGGATATGTTCAAGACCGTACCGAACCCCGAGAACGTGGAATTCGTCTTCATCGTCGGACCCTATCTCGGAGAGACCCAGGTGCCCCGCTTCATGCAGGAGAACTATCCGGAGCTCAAGGCGCACTTCGTCGTGCAGCATGAGATGAAAGGCCAGTCCCACGCGATCTGGCTGGCGCGCGAGCACATGCACGGACCGATGCTGATCTGTTTTTCGGACACGCTGCTGGAAACAGACTTCTCGTTCCTCGAGCAGGAGCAGGCGGATGTGGTCGCCTGGGTCATGCCGATGCCAGACCCGCGGCGCTTTGGGGTTGCGGAATTGGACTCACAGGGCTTCGTCAGGCGCTTCATCGAGAAGCCGGAGAGTCTGGATAATAACCTGGTCGTGGTGGGCTGTTACTATTTTAAGGATGCAGGAAAACTACTCGCGGCCATCGAAGACCAGATGGAGCGCCAGTTAACATTCAAAGGCGAGTTCTTCCTAACTCACACCATCACCCTGATGATCGAGCAGGGCGCCAAAGTCCGCACGCAGAACAGCGAGAACTGGCTGGACACCGGCACGATCGATGCCACTCTGGATACTAACAGGCTGCTGCTGGAAAAGGGCAAAGCAAATAAGACGGAAAATGAATCTCTAGAAGGTGTGGAGATCATCGCCCCCTCCTTTATTCATCCTTCGGCGGAAGTCAAAAACTCGGTGATCGGTCCGCACGCCTCTATCGGCGCAAATTGCAAAGTCAGCGACAGCCGGATCGAGGACAGCATCGTCGAAGCCGGTTGTGAGATTCAGAACGCGGCATTGAATCGATCGTTGATCGGCGCGCAGGCAAAGGTCCGCGGCGGCAACACCGAGCAGGTCCTTCAGCTGAATGTTGGCGACAACAGTTACGTGCTTTTGTCGTGATGAACAGCGTTGAATGTCGCTCCGACTCGGAATATGCGGAGCGCCCGCTCTCGCTGACCTGGGAGGGCGTCCGCTACGAGATCGCGGAAATCGTCTCGCGCTGGCGCGGTCCGAGTGAAAAGGGTTTTCGCGTCAAGACGACCGATGGGCAAGCATTTGAGCTCACCTATCGGGAAGTCCCCGATGAATGGCATATCCAACCGATTTAGGAGGCGCAATGCAGGAAGTGACGAATGTGCAACGTCTGTCGAAACGAGTCGCCGGGTTGAAACCCTCGGGCATCCGTAAATTCTTCGATATCGCTGCGACGATGAAGGATGTGATCTCCCTGGGTATCGGTGAGCCAGATTTCACCACGCCCAAACCGATCCTTGAGGCAGGCATCCGTTCGTTGCAGAACGGGGAGACGCACTACACGTCCAACTGGGGAAAGCTCGAATTGCGCCAGGCGATCGCCGACAACCTGATGCGCCTGTACAAAGTTAAGTATGACCCGACCAACGAAATCATTGCGACCGTGGGGGTTTCCGAGGCGCTGTATCTGACATTCACTGCCCTGCTCGATCCCGGTGACGAAGTCATCATTCCGACACCCTGTTTCGTCTCCTACCAGGCGGAAGTGATCATGGCGAACGGAGTTCCGATCGAGGTCGTGGCGCGCGAAGAGAATAACTTCATGGTAGATCCCGACGATATCCGCAAGGCGCTCACCCCGCGCACCAGGGTGATTTTCGTCGGGTACCCATCCAACCCCACCGGCGCGGTAGCAACCCGCGAGGTGCTTCTCGAGATCGCCAAGATTGCCGAAGAGCACGATCTGCTAATCGTCAGCGATGAGATCTATGACCGGCTGGTGTACGACTTCGAGCATGTCTGCGTCCCATCGCTGGGAGAAAGCATCAAGCACCGCACGATCCTGCTGGGCGGCTTTTCAAAGGATTACGCCATGACCGGCTGGCGCATCGGCTATGCCTGCGGTCCCGCCGACATCATCCAGGGGCTGGTGCGCATCCACCAGTACACGATCATGTCCGCCCCGACGACCGCCCAGGACGCCGCGCTCGAGGCATTATTGACGGGCAACCCGTACGTAGAAGAAATGGTCGCCGAATACGACCGCCGCCGCCGGCTGCTCGTCTCCGGGCTCAACCGCCTCGGCTTGCGGACCTTCGAGCCGCGCGGCGCGTTCTACGCCTTCCCCAATATCCGCGCCTCGGGCATGGACGACGAGGTGTTCGCCGAAAAGCTGCTGCTCGAGGAGCATGTCGCCGTGGTGCCAGGCAATGCGTTCGGTCCGGGCGGGGAAGGGTATGCACGGATGTGCTACGCCACGGCGTATGAGCAGATCGAAGAAGCCCTGCAGCGCATGGAGAATTTTATGACCAGGTATGGTTAATGGGGAACAGAGCGAGCAGAGCCTGGTAGATCATTCAACAAGCTGGCTACGGCGCCCCGGGATAAATGCCCGGGGTGTTTTTGTTTTATAACTTGCAAACAGACATCAATACAAAATTCCCTGCCGCTTGTGGGAACATTTTGGTTCTCGAGTCAGTCTTATAGCTATCTCATCGTCCGTAAATTAAGAATTCATATTCTGTCCTATGGAGAAACCTATGAACGCGTTAACAGCTATCGTCAGACGGGAAGAATCAGTTTATACAAAATTGATCCTGGCCGTCGCCATCGTCGCCATGCTCTTTGCCTTCCTCCCCGCCGCCAGTGCGCTGGCTGCCCCGGGAACCGACCCCAAGCCCTGGGAAAACGTCGACCTCGAACGGGAGTGGAGAGACAAGACCCGCCTCCTGTACTGGGAGGGCCTCTTCTACAACCAGGTCCGCTTCTACCCTGCAGACTTCGAGGACTCCGCTGAGTTGGCTCGTGCCTGGGATCTGCTCCACAAACATGGCTTCGCCCTGAAACAGGCAAACACGGTCGTCTTCAACCGTACCGGCTTTGACATCAAGGGCAAGGTCCTGAACGAGAGACAGGCATACGAGAGCCTGCAGAACCTGTCCATGTACCTGCACACGATGCGCGGCCTGAGAAACAGGATCGCCGAGGAAGGTTACAAAGTCCAGCGGGTTCGATAAGGCAGCACAGTAAAACAAAAATCCCCGAGATGTAGGTCTCGGGGATTTTTTGATCAGCTGTCAGTCAATTAGCGAATGACGACGACGTTGCTGGCCTGCAGACCCTTGGGGCCCTGTTCAACATTGAACTCGACCTTCTGGCCTTCTTCCAGGTTCTTGAAACCGTCGCCCTGGATCGCGGAGAAGTGGACAAAGACATCCGCGCCGCCTTCGCGAGCGAGGAAACCGTAGCCCTTCGTCCCGTTGAACCACTTGACTGTACCGTTGATACGTTCCGACATGTTTGCCTCCTTATGGCAAATGAAAGATATGGAGGGTACTCATTGGGTAGTGCATCGGAGCGCCTCAACGGCGTATAACAAAGCTGGCTCACGGACGATCCGTGAGCCAACCTGGTACTTCCAAAGCAAACTACTGGTATCCTACAGGGCGCAAGCATATCATGGGGAAGGGGTTGTGTCAAGCAAACCAGATTGGAATCCGGTAGGAATTTTATGATGCTATAATCTTTTGGGAACACTGCATGAAGACAATGCTGCTACTCACCTGCCTTGCAATGGTCTGTATTCTGGCTGCCTGCCAGAACGCTGATCCTGTAGTCGACACCAACGTGAACCGGGAGTTCAGCCTGGCTCCGGGCCAATCTGCCAGCGTCCGGCGCGCCGACCTGACGATTACCTTTAACTACGTATTGAGCGATGACCGCTGTCCGATTCAGATCGAGTGCGCAGCCAGCGGTCCCGTCACCGTCTCGCTGACAGTACAACAGGGGGATGCAGTCCCCTTTGGGCTGACGCTGGAAACCCTGACGGACCAGGAAGGACGCTCACCCGGGAGCCCTATGGAAGGAATTCGGGACGCAATAGAAGCCGGTGATTATTTCGTTCGCGTCCTCGGCGTCGTGCCATATCCCAGGAATCTATCGGGGATCAAAGCCTCGGATTATCAGGCAACCTTCATCGTCACTCCGAAATAATGCACTGAACCCATCTTCTTCACAGGGAGAACCATGTTAAAAAGAATCTTGGGCAAGAGCCAACTGGAAGTCAGCGCGCTGGGGATGGGATGCTGGGCGATCGGCGGTCCCTGGACATGGGCGCAGCCCGGCAGAGACCCGTATCCGGCCGGCTGGGGAAACACAGATGACGCCGAATCCGTGCGCGCCGTCCACACCGCGCTGGAAATGGGCGTGAACTTCTTCGACACGGCGGCGAACTACGGGGCGGGTCACAGCGAGGTGGTCCTCGGGCGCGCCTTGAAAGGCCGGCGCGAGGGTGTGGTGATCGCCACAAAGTTTGGGCACATCGTCAACGAGCAGGAGAAGACTGTCTATGGCGACCCGGACCTGATCATCCGGAACGTCCGAACGGATGTGGAGAACAGCCTGCGCCGCCTGCAGACCGATTTCATCGACATTTACCAGCTGCACGAAGGCGACTATGACCCGGAGCGCGCACCCGAATTGCAGTCCATCCTGGAAGAGCTGGTGGAGGCAGGCAAGATCCGCTGGTACGGCTGGAGCACCGACCTGGTCGACCGCGCCCGCATCTTTGCGCCCGGGGATCACTGCACATCCATTCAATTTCGCCTGAATGCCATTTATGACAATCCGGAAATGCGCAGCGTTTGTGCGGAGTTCGATCTGGCAGGCATCAACAAGGACCCGCTCAATAAAGGCATCCTGACCGGCAAATTCACATCTGCATCCACGTTCCCGGAAAATGACATCCGCTCCCGCGCTGACTTTGCCGGAGAGGAAATGACCAGGCGCCTGAAGCTGGTGGAGGACCTGCGCGAGATTTTGACCTCGAACGGGCGGACCATGGCGCAGGGCGCACTGGCGTACATATGGGCGCTGGATGAGCGCATGGTGCCCATCCCGGGATTCAAATCGGTGGAGCAGGTGAAGGACAATGCCGGCGCGCTGCAGTTCGGTGCCCTGACCGAGACACAGCTTCGAGACGTGCAGAGGATCGTCGCACAATACCAGTCATAAACGTCAGGAGGCGTATGGATTTTGTATCCTTTCTACTAAAAGCAAAGCTCAAAACCTACTCCTCCGGCGGAGAGGGGAACGAGCGCAGCCTGGAGGACGGCACGCGAGAGATGTCTTATCAGGAGGGTCATTTCCATTACCGTGACCGCCATTTCGGATTCAATCCGTTTGTTGGCGAGGAGGTCGTCTGGGAGAACGGGAAGGTGATCTGGGCGATGAATTATTACGGCATGGTGACCGATGAGTCGGTCTCTCCAGGCGATGTCTATCGCTTCCTTCAGAAGGCAATGCAAAACATCACCGCAGAACGGCCCTTTCGGGGTCCCCATGAGTACCGCGAGGGTGATTACTTATATCAGGATTCGAGTGAAGGGGACGTGAGCCAATTCTCCGGCGAAGAGACCATTTTCTTTCAGCATAAACAGGTATATCTGTTGACCTATCATGGCGGGAAGGTAAGATAACTTTCAAAGAACTTATTCCCCGAGCAAGCCCTTCTGAGCAGCCACGGCAACGGCAGCGGCGCGTGAATCCACGCTGAATTTTTGATAGATGCTGGCAAGGTGGGCTTTGACAGTCCGTTCGGTAATCCCTAACTTATAGGCAATCTCTTTATTGCGCTCGCCGCGTGCTGCGGCTTGCAGCACTTCGAGCTCGCGCTCGGTCAGGCTGGAGTCGGTTGTGGGAGACGGAGCTTGAGGACGCGCCGAAAGCACGCGGGCGAGGATTTCCGGCTTGAGCAGCGTCTCCCCCCGGGCAGCTGCCTGGATGGTATCCAGGAGGTTCTCGCGGCTGGTATCTTTCAACAAGTACCCGCGTGCGCCCGCCTGTAGACCGCGGATCATCAGGTCATCTTCATTGAATGTGGTGAGAATGACAATGGCGATCTCCGGGTGGTCGCGGCGCAGGTGAGTGATGGCTGTGATACCATCCATACGCGGCATCTGCAAGTCCATCAGGATGACGTCCGGCTTGAGCTCGGGGACAACGCGCAAGCACTCCGCCCCATCCGAGGCTTCGCCCACGATCTCAATTCCATCGGTTGTCTCGAGGATCAAGCGCAACCCTTCACGGACAATAAGATGGTCATCGGTAATCAGCACGCGGATGGGATTCATGATGGGCTCCCAGTTTGCGGTACGCGGAAATAAACTCTCGTCCCGCGTTCTGCACTCGAATCGATGTTCAGCACCCCGCCGATGAGACGGGCGCGCTCGCGCATCCCGAGCAAGCCGTAGTGTCCGGAGCCCATCTGTCTATCCAGGTCGAAGCCTTGACCGTTGTCGCTCACTTCCAGTTGGATGTCATCTCGCTCCACAAGGAACCTGACATGAGCGTGCGTTGCCCTGGCATGCCGGGCGATATTCGCCAGTGACTCGCTCAGAATGCCCAAGGCATGGCTGGACGCTTCGGGTGAAAGCTGATCCTCATGGAGCAACAGCTCCAGCTCACAGGGAATGCCTGTTGCCTGAGTAAAGCGGTCTACCTTCTCACGAACGGCATCCGCCAGGTCTGCCTGTGCGAGGCGCAGGTCATCGATGGCAGCGCGCGATTCGGCGAGGGTGCCGCGCGCCCGTCCCAGCGCCTGGTCCACGATCGCGGAGGCGCGCTCCACACGGCTGGATGCGAGGTGCGCCCGAACGGCTTCCAGCTGCAGCACAAGTCCCGAGAGTCCCTGCGCCAGCGTATCGTGCAGCTCGCGCGCCATGCGCTGGCGCTCGTTCTGCAGGGTGAGGGCTTCGATCCGGGCGGCATTGGCAGCCAGCCGTGCATTCGCGCTTTCCAGCCGTTCCGCCAGCTCCTGCGCCTTTTCCCGCTCAGTGAACTGTTGGTTGAGCACCACCATGAACAGGACCAGGAACACGCCATTGACCAGCAGATTCGACAGCGCGGCTCCAAAATCATTGCGTCCCACCAGCACGAACAGCATAACCATCGCCAGCCCGGCATAGAAGAGGCCCAGGAACAGGGAGCGCCTGGTGTTGCCCCACAGCCCGAGCGACTCGCCGATCATACACATCGTGGTCGAGCCCAAGATGCTGACGCGGATGCCCTCGCCGCCATACGAGAAGCTTTGCAGGAAAATGATCAATCCCGCCTGGAGGAGGTAATAAAAGAAAGCCCAGTTTCGATTCTGGTGATATCTCAGATTGAGCCAGTACAGCCCGATATGAGAGCCAAACAACAAAGCATACAAGATAACGAGGGGGAAAGAATTTACCTGCATGACTGCCAGCGTGCCAAATACGGCAAGCATGCCCAGCAGCAGGGAGATGAAAATATAAAAAGGGAGACCGGCGAATTGACCTTGACGTTGCATAGTTT
>DATHTH010000123.1:0-12585 GCA_035463495.1 Anaerolineales bacterium
AAAATCTTTTACACCGAACGTGACATCGACGACCTGAAGGCGCGTGGCGTGGACAGCATCGAGGTCAACGACAATATCGTGCTGACCGATCTGGCGATCGAGCGCGCCATGAAGCACGGGATCAAGATCAATCGCCGTGAGCTCTCTGCACCTCAAGCGAGCTACAGTCCCTCGGTTAACACGTACGCAGCCTATCCTCGAGAAACGCCGCGTGAGAGTGGTTCGGATGCTGAGCTGAAGCAAAAAATTCGTGCCGCGGTGCTGGCAAAGCTCAATGGCGAGGTGGATGAACGGCTGTTGGACGCCGTCATTACCCGCGTGCTGGCAGGAATGAAGTAGACTCATCTTGGCGCAGGCCGGGGATCCCGCAGTGCGCCACATATTTACAGGTTCTTCGTTATACTCTTAGTATGGATTTATCGGCAGCCATCCATTTGTTAGGTGATCTTCTGGGGGAAGTCATCAGCGAGCTCGAGTCACCGGATTTGTTTGCAACCGAGGAGCGAATCCGTGCCGCCGCGAAGGAGCGTCGGGGTGGAGATGCCACGGCGGCAAAGCAGCTGGAAGCGGATGTGGAGGCTCTGGATATCGATGCCGCCCGTGCCATCTCGGCTGCTTTCACCACCTATTTCGATCTGGTCAATCTTGCGGAGGAGTACCAGCGCGTCAAGCAGCTGCGCGAGCGTGAGACGAAGCACGCCCCTGAACCCGTGGACGAATCGGTGGGGGATGCGATTGCTTCGCTCAAAAGAGAGGGCGTCAAGCCAGAGCAGCTGCAATCTCTTCTGGATCATCTCTCTATCGAGCTCGTGCTGACGGCTCATCCGACCGAAGCGCGCCGCCGAACTGTCACATCCAAAATCCAGCGTGTGGCGCGCTTTCTCGACCAGATCGCCGATGACGACCTCACGCCGCGCGAGCGCGACGAGACGCGTGCCGCCATCCGCGCTGAAATTGCCAGCCTGTGGCTGACCGACCGTGACCGTACTGTCCAGCCCGCTGTTACGGACGAAGTCCGCACCGGCTTGTACTTTGTGGAAAACGTGTTCTGGGAGGCAATCCCAATCCTGTATGAAGAGCTTCAGCGCGCTCTCGCCGCTCATTATCCCGATGTGAACCCGCCGGTGACCTGGCTGCGCCTGGCTTCCTGGATGGGCGGCGACCGGGATGGGAACCCAAATGTGACTCATCAGGTAACCGCGGAAACGCTACGGCTGCACCGCGGTCTGGCTGTGGAGAAACACCGCAGCACCATGCAGGAATTGTCGCGGCGATTGAGCATGAGCGACCGCCGGCTGGACCCTCCGTCCGAGCTTTCCGCCTGGATCGAGGCGCGCAAGCCTTTACCTCCGCATGTTGCTTACATCGAGGATCGCTATCCCACCGAGCCGTTTCGGCTGGTCCTTTCCCTGCTTGCCAGCGACCTGGCCGAGGCCTCACGGGATGACATGACCGGCCGTCTGCTCGACCGCAGTCCGCACCAGGCGCGTATTCGCACCGATGATTTGCTCTCGCCTCTAGACTTAATCGCTTCGAAGCTGCCTGCTTCGATTGCTCAGACTGAGCTTGCCAGTGCTCGCAGGCAGCTCCATATTTTTGGTCTTCATGCAATGCGTCTGGATCTCCGTGAAGACTCAAGCCGTCTCAACGGTACCCTGGACGAGACCTTGCGGGCGCTCAATATTGCTGCCAATTTTGCAGAGATGCCCGACGAGGAGCGCCTCCGGCTCCTGACAGAGCTGCTGGAGTCTGAGCTTCCCGATCTTTCGGCGCACCCGGGGGTCACTGCGAATACGGCCGAAACGTGGGCGTTGTTCCAGTTGATTAAGCGGGTCCGTGACGTGTATGGTTCCGAGCTGCTGGGACCATTCATTATCTCCATGTGCCAATCGGCTGCAGATATTCTCAGCGTCCTGCTGTTGGCGCGCTGGACGGGCTGTGATGAAGCCTTGCAAATAGTCCCGCTCTTCGAGACAATCGAAGATTTGCGCGCTGCGCCATCCATTTTCGAGAGCCTCCTGGCGCTGCCGATTTACCGTGGGCATCTCGCTACGTGTAACAATGAACAGATGATCATGATCGGTTATTCAGACAGCAACAAAGATGGCGGGTATGTCATGTCGAACTGGGCACTGTATCAGGGCCAGGAGGATATTACCCGGGTCGCGCAAGAGCACAAGATCGCCCTGACGATCTTTCACGGGCGTGGCGGTACCATTGCGCGTGGCGGCGGACCCGCCAATCGAGGCATCCGCGCCCAACCGCCGGGCAGCATAGAGGGTCGCTTTCGTCTCACAGAGCAGGGAGAGGTGATTGCCGCGCGCTATTCCAACCTGGCTCTGGCTCACCGTCACCTCGAACAATTAGTCCATGCCGTCTTGATGGCTTCTTCACCGGCCAAGCCGAATACAGAAATCCCCGCAGCCTGGCGCACAGCCATGGATCAGATGTCAGAAACCGCACATACGATGTACCGCGGGCTGGTCTATGAGCATCCGCGCTTCATCGAATTCTGGCAGACGGCAACCCCCCTCGACGAGATCAAGCGCCTGCACATTGGTTCTCGCCCGGCTGTGCGCGGCAAGAGCAGCGAGGTAACGAAGATCCGTGCCATCCCATGGGTGTTCTCGTGGATGCAAGGTCGCTTCAATTTGCCTGGCTGGTTTGGTCTGGGATCGGCGCTCACGGCGGCGAAGGACGATCAGCTCTTGCGGGAAATGTACAGGGGTTGGTCGCTTTTCAAAACCATGCTAGACAATGCCGAAATGTCCCTGCTCAAAGCCGACATGGGTATTGCTTCACTATATGTAGATCTCGTCCCCGATAAAGAGCTTGCAAATGAGATGTTCGAGATCATCCGGAATGAGTACAACCGGACTTGTGACGCCGTATTAGACATCAGCGGTCACTCTGCTCTTTTGGAAGAAGAGCCGGTCACGCAGAATGCGGTCCAGCTCCGCAACCCGTATGTAGACCCCTTGAACTACATCCAAGTGGAGATGCTGCGCCGCATCCGTGCCCTGCAAGACCAGGAAGGTGAAGAGGCGCAGGCGATTCGCGAGGTGATCAGTGTAACTATCAATGGGATCGCCGCAGGATTAAGGAATACCGGCTAGCACTGCGGGCAGGGCTTTGCGGGAGATGCGCGAGGCTATCTGGGGAAAATTGTGCCAAAGGATTTCCACAGACCAACTAAACCACCGGCGGTCATGCCGAGGCCGGTGAGCAACCCCATGACTCGGTAGGAGCCGATTTGCAGGTTCGAGATCTGTCCCAGCACATCTTTCTGGAATATCTCGAGCAATACCTGCAGGTTAAATCCCAGAAGGCCTATTCCCAGAATCAAGATTCCGATACTCAAGAAGAGCAGCAGAGGAGCCTGCTGGACCACAATGGAACGGTTGTATTTTGCTTCGAGAAGAATGACCAGTTGTTGGGCTTGCTTCCAGCTCAACCCGCCTCGCTTGCAAACACGCTGTATGATATCTTTGCGATTACGCTGCCTGGATAGTTCTTTGATGATGAAGATTGTAAGCTCATCGTTCATGCTGGCAATGCTCCTTGATGGTTTTCGATGTTCTCCAATTATAAAGGCGCACGTAGCCGCATTTACATTTTGAAAGGCAATCGAAAGGCTGCGGGGGTTGTAAGTATGCAAGTGACTAACTTCATTTTGATGCATGACGTTTGTTATCTTTAGTGGGATTCCACCCTTTCACTCTCAGTATACGCTAATTTAAACCTGAAAAATCCTAAATGGTCGGTTGTGGCCTTTCTTGTTATAGTCATGCAGATTGCAAGCGCACGACTGTAACGGTTGTCAATGTATATTATTTCGATTGGACTTAACCACACCTCTGCGCCTGTTCAGTTGCGAGAACGATTGGCGTTCACCGAGGAACAGATCCGTTATGCGCTGTCACGATTCTCTTGCGGTCACATTGAATCATCCCTGAACGAAATCATCATTGTCTCCACGTGCAATCGAGTCGAGCTCTATGCTGCCTCCGATCATCTGGCGTATGCCGATCTGGAGGCATTTTTATCCGCGGCTCGAGGGCTACCGATTGCGGAGTTTCATGGCCACCTCTATCGCTTCGCGGATCGCGATGCTGCCAGTCATCTGTTCCATGTGGCTGCCGGTCTGGATTCGCTTGTGATCGGCGAGCCGCAGATCCTGGGACAGATCACCCGGGCTCTCGAGCTGGCGCGCGGTCAAAACGCGGCGGGGGCTACAATGAATCGACTCTTCCAGGCGGCGATCCATGCCGGGAAACGCGCCCGTACGGAAACCGCCATCAGCCGTAATCCTGCGTCTGTATCGTCCCTTGCCGCTTCTGTGGCAGAGAAGACTCTGGGTCACATCAAAACTGCGCGCGTCGTGGTGCTGGGCGCCGGTGAAATGGCAGAGCTGACCGTCGAGGCATTGCGCAAGCGCGGGGCCCAGAGAATTCTTGTCATCAATCGTACGCTGGAGCGTGCCCGGGCACTGGCAGAGCGCTGGGGTGCAGACTCCGGCACGTTCGAATCTCTTCAGCCGGCATTGCTCGGGGCTGACATCCTGATTTCGTCCACGGGTGCGCCGCATATTGTGGTCGATGCCAGCCTGGTGGATACCGTGATGCAGGCGCGTGCAGTCCGGCCCCTCGTCCTGATCGATATTGCTGTGCCGCGCGATATCGATCCTGAGGCGGCGAGCATCCCTCATGTCAGGCTGTTTGATATCGATAGTTTGAACTCGCAGCTGGAAGATTCGCTGACGCGCAGGACGGACGAGATCCCGCTGGTCAAGCAGATTCTGGAGGAGGAGCTTTCGGATTTTGAGCTGTATCTAAGATCTATTGATATGCTGCCGATCATTGCTGACATACACCAGCAGGCAGAGTCCATCCGCACAGCGGAGCTGGCGAAGACGCTGCGCCGCTTATCCCACCTGTCAGATGCGGAGCGTGCGCGCGTCGAGGCTCTCTCTCAAGCCATCGTCAAGAAAATCCTGGATCAACCCACGCGACGTCTTCGTGAAGAGGCCTCCTCTCACCGGGCTCCTGAGTACGCAGCGTTGGCGCGTATCCTGTTCAACCTGTCGGAAGATGGCTGGAACTCCACTTCCACCGCGTCCGACTAGCAAACAAAGCGATCGAACTATGAAGCTTATTTTCGCAACCCGTCCCTCTGCACTCGCTCGCTGGCAAACGCACTGGGTGATGAACGCCCTGCAGATAATCCATCCCGATCTGGCTTGCGAAGAAAAAGTAATCACTACGCAGGGAGACAGGATACTTGATAAGCCTCTGCCTGAAATCGGGGGCAAAGGCGTTTTTACGCAAGAACTGGAATCCGAATTGCTTTCCGGGACAGTTCATTGCGCAGTCCATTCTCTCAAGGATCTGCCTGTTGAAAATCCTCCCGGCCTCACGATTGGATGCATCCCCCGGCGCGCAGAGGTCAGAGATGCGTTGATTTCCAGAGATGGGCTCACACTTGCTACTCTCCATTCGAACGCGGTCGTTGGAACGTCTAGCCTGCGGCGTGCCGCCCAGCTACGGGCGGCGCGTCCTGACCTTAGTACGGAGTCCCTGCGCGGGAACGTAGATACGCGTCTGCGAAAGGCACTGGCCGGTCAATATGATGCGATCATTCTCGCGGGCGCAGGGCTTACCCGTCTGGGACTCGAGAGTCATGTTACCGAATGGCTCTCGCTGGATGTGATGCTGCCTGCGCCCGGGCAAGGGGCGCTCGCGGTCCAATGCCGTTATGACGACGAGATGACACTCGATCTGCTTTCCGCGCTGGAAGATCCATCCACACGAAAGGCAGTGACAGCCGAACGCGTTTTCCTGCGTGGACTGGGCGGCGGTTGTGCCGTGCCGGTGGCTGCATACGCGGAGGCAGTTGATGCGGGACGAGTCCCCAGTTTCCGGTTGACAGGACTGGTGAGCGCAACCGACGGAAGCCTAGCGATTAAGGTGAACGGTGAAGGCATGGATCCACTGCAGCTTGGAAATGAACTTGCTCAAAGAGCTATCTCACAAGGTGCAAATGAGATCCTTGCATGGAGTGAGATGAAATGAAACGTATTCTGATTACTCGTCCACGGGCGCAGGCGGAGGGGTTTGCGCAGAAGTTGCGGGCAGCCGGCTTTGAGCCTGTCTACTTTCCTGTGATTAAAATCCAGCCTATAGAAAATAATGTTGCTCTCGAACGCGCGTTGGGTAAACTGGATTGTTATGACTGGATTGTGTTTACCTCGGTCAATGCCGTGGAAGTCGTGTTCGACGGGCATTCGCCGCTCATCCTGAAAGTCGGGTCCGGGGTTAACTTTGCAGCCATCGGGCCGAAGACTGCCGAGGCATTAGAGGCACACGGGGTCCACCCTGATTTTGTTCCTAAGGAATATGTCGCGGAAGCGGTGCTGCCCGGGCTGGGAGATTTGCGGGGAAAATGGATCTTGCTGCCACGAGCTGAGATTGCGCGCAAGGCACTGCCGGAAGCCATCTGCGAAGCGGGTGGGATTGCCCACGAGATTGCCGTGTACCGGACCCTGCCCGCGGAGCCCGATCCGGACGGGCTCGTCGCCTTGAAGGCTGGAGTGGATGTCATCACGCTGACTAGCTCATCCACGGTTCATAATTTCATGTCGCTCGCGCGGGCGCATGGACTCGACCCGCTGCGCCTGCCTGGTAATCCTTTATTCGCTTGCATCGGCCCGGTCACAGAGCAAACGGCACGCGAAGAGGGGCTGGTCAATCTGATGACTGCCAGGGAATTCACGACCGAAGGGCTGGTGGAGGCTATCAATAATGTGGAGGTCTCATGACTCTTCTTGATCTCGAAAAACGGAAGCTGTCCTCCGTTCTCGACCCTTCATCACGCATCACCCGCCCTCGACGCCTGCGCGCAACCCCGGCATTGCGTGCCATGATTCGGGAGACCGAGTTGAATGCGCGCGATTTCATCTACCCCCTGTTTGTGCGGCATGGTACAGGGCGCAGCGAGATCCGGTCGATGCCGGGTGTCTACCAGCTCTCGGTAGAAGAAGCCGTCCGAGAAGCGGAAACCGCGATGCAGCTTGGTGTGCACGCAGTCATCCTGTTTGGCATTCCAAAAGAGAAGGATCCCATTGGGCTGGAGAATTTTGCTGAGGATGGAATCGTCCAACAGGCGATCCGTGCCATCAAGCGGGAAATTCCGGATCTGGTGGTCATCACCGATGTGTGCCTGTGTGAATACACCGATCATGGCCACTGCGGAATTTTGAACACCGGCGAGCATTTTCAGGCGAGTTTGCCAGAGGGTTATGTCTTGAATGATCCTACCCTTGAGGTCCTTGCGAGGGTGGCAATCTCACACGCCGAATGTGGTGCAGATATGGTCGCGCCGAGCGGCATGATCGATAGCATGGTGTCTGCGATCCGGGGCGCGCTAGACGATGGCGGATACGAGAATCTGCCTATCCTTTCGTATGCTGTGAAATACGCTTCGTCGTTCTATGGTCCTTTCCGGGAAGCAGCCGAAGGGGCGCCAAAATCCGGTGACAGAAAATCGCATCAAATGGATCCTGCCAATGTTCGCGAAGCGCTGCGCGAGGCTGCCCTGGACGTAGAGCAGGGCGCCGACATGTTGATGGTCAAGCCGGCGCTTGCGTATCTGGACGTGATTCGTGTGGTCAAGGACGCTTTTCCCGAAATCCCACTCACGGCGTATAACGTCAGCGGTGAATACGCCATGATCAAAGCCGCGGCAGCGAATGGCTGGATCGATGAGACGAAGGTCACGTTGGAGACGCTCACCGCGATGAAGCGCGCGGGAGCAGATCTCATTCTGACCTACCATGCCGTGGAAGCAGCAAAGTGGCTGAAGTAAATAAGCCGATATTCGAATATCGATGATCCCATATCGGCCCGGAGACACCATGACAACATCACACCTAACCGAACGAGCTGCCAGCGAGCGCAGCCTGCACGACCAGCGCATGCAAGCCGCGGATTTCAGTCAGTCCCCATTTACGATTGCGTGGGAGGTCACCCGCGCTTGCGCCTTTGCCTGCGTCCACTGCCGGGCGGATGCTCAGCATCGCGCTGATCCGCGCGAGCTGAACACAGAGGAGTCGCTGCGACTGATCGACCGCATCAAGGAGTTTGGCAACCCGATCCTGATCTTCACAGGCGGCGACCCGATGATGCGCAAAGATCTGTTCGAGCTGATCGCCTATGCCACGCAAAAGGGATTGCGCTGCTCGCTCACACCGACGGCCACGGCTTTGCCGACGCCTGAGCGCATGCAAAAAGCGCATGAGGCAGGCATCCGTCGCATTGCTCTCAGCCTGGATGCCCCGACTGCGGAAGCACATGACGCCTTCCGTCGGGTGCCCGGCTCCTGGCAACGCACGATGAACATCTTGCGGAACGCGCAATCTGCCGGGTTGAGCGCGCAAGTCAATACGACGGTTTCAACGTACAATGTCAATCTGCTGCCAGACATGGTTCCCTTCATACAAGAAGTCGGCGCGGTGCAGTGGTCGGTCTTCTTTCTTGTCCCCACCGGACGCGCCCAGATGAATTGGATGATCTCGCCGGAAGAGCACGAGCGCGTCTTCCACTGGTTGTATGATCTTTCGAAAACTGCGCCGTTTGACATCAAGGCAACCGCCGCGCCCATGTACCGCCGGGTGGCGATTGAGCGGCGCAAAGCCGAACAAGGGAGCGGCGCGCCGGTTACCTTCCAGGGCGCTGGCTTCCAGTACGCGGATGGGTTGAATCGCCCGACGCGCGGTGTCAACGACGGCAATGGTTTTCTATTCATCTCACACATTGGCGAGATCCAGCCCTCGGGGTTCCTCCCGCTGACGGCTGGCAACATCCGCACGGATGATGTGGTTGAGGTCTATCGCCATTCGCAGCTGTTTACCGATCTGCGTAATCCCGATCTGATCAAGGGACGCTGCGGCGTGTGTGAATATCGCGAAGTCTGCGGCGGTCAACGAGGGCGCGCCTACGGCATGACCGGCGATTATCTCGAGACCGATCCAGCTTGTTCGTATATTCCAAAGGGAGCTTAATGGTCACTTCAGGCGAAGAAATGTTGCATCGAACACTCAATCACTATTCCTTGATCGTGTTCAAAGAAGCCTATTGGTCTTTATCCACAGAACAACGCGAGGAGTTCCACCGGGAATGGCTGAGGGGTTTGTGTGGTGCGGCGCAGAAAGTGGATATCTTCCAGGCAACTGAGACAGGCATCGATCTGATTATCTGGTCGGCGCTGACCGCAAACGACAAGCAGGATGCTGCCAGATTCTTCGAGAGATTGGCTGCCGCCAACAATCCTTACCGCCAGTGGATCGAACTCAAAGACTCGCTCTGGGGCTTTACGCGCCCGTCGCAGTATTCGAAAGCGCGCTCGAAGCAGGAGATCGATCCCTTTGCAGAAACGCGCAAACCGTATCTGATCATCTACCCATTTAGCAAGACTACGGAATGGTATCTGATGAGCCGCGAGGCACGCCAGGGCATGATGAACGAGCATATCCGTATTGGAAAAAGCTTTGAGGACATCAGCCAGCTATTGCTTTATTCGTTTGGTTTACAGAATCAGGAATTTGTCGTGGTCTATGAGACCGATGATCTTGCTAGTTTTTCGGATCTGGTAAACGAGCTGCGCAATACCGAGGCGCGTCGCTTTACATTGCGAGATACCCCGCTCCACACGGCTATCTATCATCCCGCCGAGGAGACATTGAAGTTATGGAGATAAACGATCGCTTCCTGCGTGCCTGTCGTCGCGAGCCGGTGGATGTTACGCCAGTCTGGTTCATGCGCCAGGCAGGGCGTTACATGGCGGAGTATCGTGCCATTCGTGAGAAGTATTCCCTGCTGGAGATCTGCTACCAGCCCGAGCTCGCCGCCGAGGTGACGCTGCAGCCTGTGCGTGCGCTCGGCGTGGATGCTGCCATTCTTTTTGCCGATATCCTTTTGCCGGTCATACCATTGGGACTCGGCCTCGAATTCGCTAAGGGTGAGGGTCCTGTCATCGGCAAACCCGTGCGGACGATGGATGACGTCGCAACGCTGAAGCCTGTCCACGCGGAGACGGATCTTGGCTATGTGATGGAAGCGATCCGCATTCTGCGCGGCGAGCTGAGAGGAATTCCGCTGATCGGCTTCTGCGGCGCGCCGTTTACGGTGGCTTCATACATGGTCGAAGGCGGTTCGTCGCGCGATTTTCTTAAGACCAAGACCCTGATGTATTCCGCTCCGGAAGTCTGGCATGCTCTGATGGAGAAGCTCTCAGACGTCCTGTCCGAATATCTCGTGTCGCAGATCCGGGCGGGCGCGCAGACAGTTCAGGTCTTCGACTCGTGGGTGGGTGCGCTCAGCCCGCAGGATTATGAGAGCTTTGCCCTGCCTTATTCGCAGAAAGTTCTGTCAGCAGCCACGGCGGAAGAGGTGCCGGTGATTCATTTCGGAACCAATACGGCAACTCTGCTACCCCTCATGAAGCGTGCCGGCGGCGATGTGATCGGGCTCGACTGGCGCGTTCCCCTGGACGATGGCTGGGCACGGCTTGGGCATGACGTCGCGGTGCAGGGGAATCTGGATCCCGCGCTGCTCTTTGCGCCATTGCCTGAGATCAAAAAACGCGTCCATGAAATTCTGCGCCGTGCGGATGGGCGTCCTGGTCACATTTTCAATCTCGGTCACGGTATTCTTCAGCACACACCTGTTGAGAACGTTAAGGCGGTCGTAGATATGGTGCATGAGTTCTCGCCTCTCGCTGTGGCAGAGGGGCAGGAGTGAGAGGCGTGATCATGGAAATCAACTACCTTGGCTTTGTCGCCGCCGCGAGTACCTTTGTCGGTATATGGTTCGGACACGTCGCCGTGCGCAGGATCGAATCGGTCTCAGCGACCATCTGGCTGCCGACCCTGATCTTTGCATCCATAGGCTTCGCTCTGGAATGGCTAGCGCTTTCAACTTTCAACCTTGCACTTTCCACCGCCTCCGGCATTCTCGGCTTCACGTTCTTGTGGGATGCCCTCGAGTTCACCCGCCAGCAGAATCGCATCAAAAAAGGACACGCACCTGCCAACCCGGACAATCCTCGCCATGCCCGGTTATTGAAAGAACATCCATCGGCAACGACGCTTGACCTTTTGAAACGTGACCCGATCGGCAAGCCTGTCTCTCACAAAGAAGCAGTCCAGCTGGTCACTGAGCACCAATGACTTATTACTCATGAATTTTCTTGGTCCCACTCTCGGCATTGCAACGCTCCTGATCATCGGACTCGGCTTCATCTGGGTTATCCGCGGCGAGCGCTACTTCGGCTATCTCTGGTGGCCCTATGTGATGGGATTTGGTCTCATGCTTATTCTGGCTTCGATATTCGTGTCCAGTCCCTGGGTGTCCGCCCTGCTGGGAGCCTTCGGCGCCTCGCTCCTCTGGGGCTCCACAGAGCTGAAGGAGCAGGCGATCCGTGCAGAGGTAGGCTGGTATCCGTTTAATGCAGGGAAAATCCTTCCGCCCTTTGCGAAATTTATCGCGAAATGGAAAGCTCCCCACCTATGATCGGCGTACTGGTAATGGCATACGGGGGCCCGGATAATCTCGAGGAAGTCGAGCCCTATCTGATGGACGTGCGCGGCTATCGTCCCACCTCGCCGGAGATCGTGCACGAGGTCCGTGAGCGTTACCGCGAGATCGGCGGGCGTTCCCCGATCCTCGAACGGACTCAGGCACAGGCGGATGCGCTTCAATCTGTACTGAACGAGCAGGGCGATGATTTCAAAGTCTTCGTCGGCATGCGGCACTGGCATCCCTTTATCCCGGATGTGCTGAAGGAGATGCGCTCCCAGGGTATCGAGCAGACAGTGGGATTGGTGATGGCGCCGCATTATTCCCGGATGAGTATTCAGGCATATTACAACAAGATCGAAGAGGCGAATTCAGCGATGCAGATCGCCAAGATCTACGACTGGCACCTTCTGCCGGAGTACCTGGAGGCGCTGAAGGACCGCGTGCGGGCTGCCCTCGAGCGCTTTCCCGAGTCTGTACGTGCGGATGTGCCGGTGATCTTCACCGCCCACAGCCTGCCCGAGCGCATCCTGGAGTGGGGCGATCCTTATCCCATGCAACTACTAGCCACAACCGATGCACTCATGGAGCGATTGGGTACGCGTCCCCATGAGTTTGCTTATCAATCCGCGGCCATCTCCAACGAGCCGTGGCTCGGACCGGATGCATCTGAAGTGATGGAACGCTATGCTGCCAATGGTCGGCGGCACATGCTAATCTGTCCGATTGGATTTGTCTGTGAGCACGTCGAAATCCTGTATGACATCGATATCGTTTATCAGAAGCTGGCGAACGGTCTGGGCGTCCAACTCGAGCGGATCGAGATGCTCAACGACGAGCCGCGAATGATTCGCGGACTTGCCGGGCTGGTACGCCAGACGGCCCGGGAAGCAGGCTGGGTATGAGGCATGTTCTGGTGATCGGCGGGGGCATCGCCGGGCTCTCTGCCGCCTATTATGCGAGCAAATTGCCCGATGTCCGGGTGACCTTGCTCGAAGCGGACTCTCGCTGG
>DATHTH010000124.1:0-3874 GCA_035463495.1 Anaerolineales bacterium
AGCGGCGAATTGCAAGTACGAATACATAAAGGAAATGAATGGTTGGTGGAGTACGCCGCGGGGGATAGGGTCATGACGTCCAGCGGCTGGCGGGCGATGGGTTTTGTCGATACACCGGATGGACGCTACATCCATGAACAGTTAAATCTCGGCGTAGGCGAATGCGTCTACGGGCTTGGGGAGCGCTTCACCGCATTCGTGAAGAATGGACAGGTGGTCGATATGTGGAACCAGGACGGCGGGACCAGCAGCGAGCAGGCGTATAAAAACATCCCGTTTTACCTCACCAATCGCGGGTACGGGGTATTTGTCAGGCATCCGGAACGGGTCTCGTTTGAAGTGGCTTCCGAAAAAGTGGAGCGGGTGCAGTTCAGCGTGCCGGGAGAGCGATTGGAATATTTCATCATCTACGGTCCCACGCCGAAAGAGATCCTCGAGCGCTACACAGCCCTGACAGGCCGCCCCGCCCTGCCGCCAGCCTGGTCATTTGGCTTGTGGCTCTCCACATCCTTCACCACTAATTACGATGAGGAGACCGTCACAAGTTTCATTGACGAGATGGCGCGGCGGGATATCCCGCTGCACGTCTTCCACTTCGACTGCTTCTGGATGAAAGAATTCCACTGGACAGACCTGCAGTGGAATCCCGATATCTTCCCTGACCCTGAAGGAATGCTGGGCCGCTTGCAGAGCCGCGGTCTTCATATCTGCGTCTGGATCAACCCGTACATTGCCCAGCGCTCTATTCTGTTCGACGAGGCTACCCACCATAATTATCTTCTGCGAAAACCCAGCGGCAAGGTCTGGCAGTGGGACATGTGGCAGGCAGGAATGGGGATTGTGGATTTTACGTATCCCGCGGCTCGTTCCTGGTACGCCGAGAAACTACGCGGACTTATCAAAATGGGCGTGGACGCTTTCAAGACCGACTTCGGCGAGCGCATCCCGACCGACGTGGTCTATCACGATGGCTCTGACCCGCTCAAGATGCACAATTACTATAGCTATCTATATAACAAGACAGTCTTTGACCTGCTGCGTGAGGAGCGAGGAGACGGTGATGCGATTGTGTTCGCGCGCGCCGCGACTGCCGGCGGACAGCAGTTTCCCGTTCACTGGGGCGGTGATTCGACCGCAAGCTTTGAATCAATGGGGGAGACGTTACGCGGCGGGCTTTCGCTCGGCTTGTGTGGCTTTGGCTTCTGGAGCCACGACATCGGCGGCTTCGAGCAAACTTCCAATGCCAACGTATACAAGCGCTGGACTGCGTTTGGTCTGCTCTCCTCCCACAGTCGCCTGCACGGCAGCAATACATATCGTGTGCCCTGGAATTACGATGAAGAAGCTGTGGCAGTTCTTTCGAAGTTCGCGAAGCTCAAGTGCAGCCTGATGCCCTATCTGTTCCGGGCTGCGATCCAGTCCCATGAACAGGGGACGCCCATGCTGCGTGCCATGATGTTTGAATTTCCAAACGATCCCGCCTGCGATTACCTGGACCGGCAATACATGCTTGGCGACTCGCTGCTGGTCGCGCCCGTGTTCAATCAGGATGGCAGCGTCAGTTATTATGTGCCCGAGGGAAAATGGACGAACTTCTTCAATGGAGAAATCGTAGAGGGTCCGCGCTGGGTGCGGGAGATGCACGATTTCCTCAGCCTGCCTGTGCTTGTCCGGCCCAACTCTATAATTGCGATTGGAAGCCGCACGGATCGACCCGATTACGATTACAGCGAGAATGTGACGTTGCAGGTGTATCAACTGGAAGATGGCCAACAAGCCACGGTTGAAATCCCCGCTCCGGATGGAACAATCGAGACAAGGTTTAAGATTCAACGCACTGGGAATGCGATCCACATCCTTCGCCAGGGACCGTCAAAGGCGTGGAAGGTGCTTCTAGTGGGAATTGATTCGGTAAACAAGCCAGAGAACGGTAAGGCGGTCAATAGCTCCACTTTGGTGGAAGTAAATGACCACCTGGAAGAATTGACTATTGAACTGAGATAAACGTGTTTGTATGCTCAGGGCGGCGACTGGAGCACCAACTAACAAAAGAGCCTGGCGAGTTCTATCGCCAGGCTTCTCTTACCTCAACTTTTCTTCCACCATTCCTGCCACTTTACTCATGGCGTCATTCATCAGCGCCGGGTCTGGCAGGCTGCCCTGCGCCAGGTTAGGGCGTCCGCCGCCGCGGCCTCCAATGGAGAGGATGATGTCTCCGGCCCTGAGTCCACGCTTGACCAGGTCTTCGGTCACGACTGAGATCACCATCCCGCCCGAAGTGAGGACCGCGATGCCGTTCTGCGGGTACCTCTCGCGGAATTTATCGGCGAGCCTGCGCAGGGTATCCGCATTCGAATTGGGCACCTCCAACGCCATGATGTTGACGTCGCTCACTTTGTGAACATTGGACAGTTGCTGGTTGAAGGTCGAAAGAGCCTGCGAGGCGCGCAGGGAGGCGAGCTCCTTTTTCAGCTCTGCGACTTCATCCTGCAGGCTTTGGACTTTGAATGGAACTTCTTCGATGGAGGACTTCAAGGCGGACGCCGTTTGCTTGAGCAGCTTGAACCTGTGCGCGATCAGGTCATAGGCGCCGCGACCGGTCACCGCTTCGATGCGACGCACGCCCGCTGCCGCCGACCCCTCGCTGACGATAATGAACGCGCCAACGTCCGAGGTACGCTCCAGGTGCGTACCACCGCATAGTTCGTAGGAATATTTGGGGAGTTTTTCCATCACTGCACGCGGATGGACGGCTGTTTCAGTTTCCGGGAAACCGGCGAAACTAGAGGGCGGTGTAATCGTGATGGTCCGCACAGTTTCGCCGTATTTCTCACCAAAGAGCGCCATGGCGCCCTCCGCAATCGCATCTTCGCGTGACTTCAACTTCGGAATGACTTCCATGTCCGCCGCGACCGCCTCATTGACGATCCGCTCGACACGCTCGATCTGTTCGGGGGTCATCGCTTCAGGATGGTTGAAGTCGAAGCGCAAGCGGTCGGGCGCAACCAGAGAGCCTGCCTGGCGGGCATGTTCCCCCAGCACCTGGTGCAAGGCTGCATGCAATAGATGAGTCGCCGTGTGGTTGCGCATGATGTTGTGCCGGCGGGTCATATCGACCTCGGCAACCGCCAGATCGCCAACCCTGGGTTGGCCCGAGATCACTTCGCCAATGTGGACAATCACGCCTGCGGAGGCGCGGCGCATCGAAGTGACTTCGATCTCCCACGGTTCGCCGTTACGCTCACCGCGAATATAACCCGTATCATCCACCTGCCCGCCGGACTCGATGTAGAAGCCTGTGCGCGGCAGGATGACTTCGACCTGCTCACCGAAGGATGCAGACTCAACGGATCCGCCGTTGACGATCAGCGCAAGCACCTCACCATGGACGCGCGGCAGCGTATACGGGTCGTATTCAACACCGTGATCGCCCAGTTTGCCCCTTTTCTGTAGATCTTTCAGAACGCCGGCAAAGAACTCGGCGTCTTCGCCGCCGAGCTTGCCCATAGCTTTTCCGCCACCTGAGGCGACGCTGTGTTCCTCGCGAGCAGTCTTGAAACCCTCTTCGTCCACGTCCAGGCCCTGCTCGCGGGCAATGTCGCGCGAGATCTCAAAGGGCAAGCCATACGTTGCATACAGGTCGAATGCGCGCCGGCCATCCAGAAGGGTCTGATCCGAGTCGCGCAGTGCCGAAAGCAAATTCTCCAGATGCGCGGTGCCAGCTTCGATCGTTCGCGCGAAGCGGACTTCCTCCCGGGTCAGGTTATCGAGAATGGCCGCGCGGCTCTTGACCAGCTCGGGATAGAACCCGCCATACTGCTCGATGACTGCCTCGGCGACTCGGGCGAGGAAAGGCTCACGCAGCCCGATCTTC
>DATHTH010000125.1:0-13194 GCA_035463495.1 Anaerolineales bacterium
GTATGCAATGAATTTACAATGAAGGACGACCGGCTGCTTCTTCTCGCACCGCTTTTAAATAAACGATTAGTTTTCCTCGTCCGCCCAAACTATCGAGCCATGAACATTTGTCGATCCAGCCGGTAGCCCATGGCCTCCAGCTTGGGAGCAAACATAGGACGCAATCCCGTGGGCTTGAATTGCCCGATTGGCTTACCGTCGGGATCGGTTCCCGTCTGCTGGAACTGGAAGATATCGGTTAGCGTGATCACGTCTGATTCCATGCCCGCCACCTCGGATATCTGCGTAATCTTTCTCGTGCCATCGGGGAAGCGCGTTAGATAGACGATCAGATCGAGAGCAGCTGCAATCTGTTTGCGGATGGCGACCACAGGCAGCTCAAAGCCTGCCATCAGCGTCATGGTCTCGAGGCGGGAAAGGGTATCGCGCGGCGAGTTGGAGTGGACGGTAGTCATCGAGCCGTCATGACCGGTGTTCATCGCCTGCAGCATGTCCAGAGCTTCGCCGCCGCGGATCTCGCCCACAATGATGCGGTCCGGGCGCATGCGCAAAGCGTTCCTGACGAGATCACGGATGGTGACCTGTCCTTCACCGTTGTAATCTGGTGGGCGCGCTTCGAGCGAGATCTTGTGAGTCTGCATCATCTGCAGTTCGACGGAGTCCTCGATCGTGACAATGCGCTCATGATCGGGGATGGCACGCGCCAGGATATTGAGAAACGTCGTTTTCCCCGAGCTGGTATTTCCGGCCACGATGACGTTGAGGCGGGCCGCGACACAAACTGCCACGAAGTCCGCCATGCCCTGGGTGAGGGCGTTCTTATCGATCAGATCCTGGATGGAAAGCTTGTCTTTCAGAAAACGGCGGATCGAGATGCAGGTTCCCTGCTGGGCAACGGGCGGGATGACGCCATTGATACGTGAGCCGTCTCTCAGGTGCGCATCCACCGTCGGATGCCTGTAATTCACATAGCGCCCGAACGGATTGATGATATGGTTGAGAGCCAGGCGGAGCTGGATCTCGCTCTCGTACTTCGCCTCGGTCAATATCAGTTTGCCATCTTTTTCGATAAAAATCTGATCGGGGCCATTTACCATGATTTCGCTGATCTGGGGGTCGTCGAAGAATTGCTCCACGGGACCGTAAGAAGCAGCATACTCGAAGATTTCGTCCAGGAACGCTTCTTCCTTCGGGCCAAGGTCGCCGTTGGCGCGCTCGTAGGCGCGGAAGACCAGATCTGCCAGTAATTCCTCGTAGCGCTCTCCCAGAGGCGGCGTCTCGTCCATGAGCTCCACCAGGTATTTCAACACCCGGGGGCGCAATAACGCGGCGTCTGTAATGCCAGGGACATGGCTTACCACTTTGTTTACCATCATATACTCCAAGATTGGTATAGATCTAGAAAGAAGAACTCGCCCAGGAACTGCTATTGCAGGATACTACACTGTGCAGACCTCGTACGATCCCGGGTATTGGTATCCGGATCTAGGATATTTGAAATGTTCGAACCACTCCGTTGATTGCCTGACGACCAAGTAGTTCCATTAACACGCCTCCCCCAAAATCAGCGCATGAGACCAACCCTTGGCTCATTCCAGCGGTTAACGTCAGGGTCATATGTGAAATTGATTGCGCTATTGCCGCTAAGGCTGACCTCATAGGCAATAATCTGGGCGTTATAACTCGTTTCTTCGCTACCACCATTAATGTCCACGTTACAATACGGCGCAAAGATAGTCCCTGTGAAGCTGTTTTCGACATTGCCATTGATCTTGCAATCCTCCGGGGCGCCCTCAAATGTCGAGGCGACTATCATTAAGTATCCGGCATAGGGTCCATCATCCGAGGCAGAGAGGTCGATCTTACCGCCTTCATAGCTGAATTTATAGCCCGGGCGGATGTAGATCGTAACATCATCGCCTTCCAGCCAGAGCTTCTTATCCACGGTCTTGATCGAATCGTTCACACAATAAATACCTGGCAGCATAAATACATGATCGTAGACCACATTGCCACCACCCGATTTCGGTGGAAATTCATTGTATCGGCCCGGGGCAAGGATCGTCAGTCCGGTGTAGCCATTGACAGAAAAATCTGGATCGTTCGTCCAGTGACCTGCTGGCGCGATACATTCATCCGGTTCTTCGGGCACTTCAGGGGGAAAATCATGCGGTTCGCCGGACTCAGACATGGCTGCATTAACTTTGTCTTCTGTACAACTATCTTCATCGATGCTGCCGCCTGCCGAGGTAATGGCAGCCGGATCGCCTTCCCAGTTCGTGCCGATTATATTGACCGCCACATTGCAGCCCTGCTGCTCCCAGACGCAATCGTCGCCGCTGCCATTGACAAACATCCCGCCGCCGCTCAGATTGATCGTGGCACTGCCACCCACTATAAAACTACCCGGACAGGAAGGATTAGGGTTCAGCGCGACAATTGAATCGCCGCGGGCAATAGGTTCTCGCTTGGAAGCGTACGTGACGGCATTGACCAGGTTGCTGGTTTGGGTGATGCCGAGCACCCGCGCAAAATACGTATTCACATTGGATTTGATCACAACCTGCACGTAATTGGATCTTCCTTCGTAGGGTCCGCAGTCCACAGGAGCATCGTAGCGCAGCGGAAAATCTGTACTGTCATCTCGCGGATCGCTGCAACGCCCGACCCAGACGTGGTTAGTGACTAGGTCGCGATCATAACCGTTGGTATCCGCAAGCTGTAACGCCTTCCACTGCCAAGTCTGGACGGTCCCGGAGACAATCGAGGTTTCGTCATTCACCAGTGCCAGCGCCGCAGTGAGGGCAGCGTTATCGGCTGCGTTTTGAGCGTGGCGGCGGTCAGAAAACTTGGCGCTTCCGTCAATTGCCAGGCCGACAATAGCAAATAGACCTACAGCGGCGAGAGCGATGAGAATCAACGCCTGCCCCTGTTCCTTGAATGCATTTTTTTTCATGTGATCTCTCCTTCTTCGGCGCTGGGGCCGTCAGGGCCGCTGAATGGGATACGCTTCGCAGCCGGCGGTTGACAGGTTAAGTGTGATCAATTCCAGATTGTTCCTCGTTTGATAGTTTCGGTCAAAAACGAAAATAATGGTCGATGTTGCGTTGTTCCCGGGAATTGTTACCGTGGTGGTAGGCGTGATCGTCAGGTCACCGGAGCTGTTCGTCCCGGTCCAGAACTCGCCTACCAGGTTGGCAGTTTTCAGAACCAAAGCTTTACTCCCTGCGCCTCCATTCGTTGAATTCCAGCGGACCCGAACGCTCGCAACCGTGATAGGATCATGAGGATTGGTGATGGTCATCCGCATGGAATTCTCGAAATAGCTAATCTGTCCAGGCAAGATGCTGTCGCAGCCTGGGACAGCCGTTGGCGTCAGGGTAGGTGTAAATGTCATGGTGGGGGTAAACGTTACCGTCGGCGTAAATGTCAGTGTCGGAGTGAGCGTCATAGTTGGGGTCTCAGTGGGAGCACCGGAAGGCACCGGCGTAAGTGTAGACCACTCACCGCTCGGTGTGTTAGTCCAAGTAGCGATTGGCGTGTTGGTCGGAGTCCACGTTGCAGTTGGCGGTGTGGTTGGTGTGGCTCCCCCTCCGCCCCCGCCTCCACCTCCTCCACCTCCGCTGGATGGTATGGAACTGGAGCTTTCTCCTGATGACAGGTTGTAAATACCGAGGATCGTACGTGCACTAGACGAAACAACATCCCGACCACTGATCGGGACCAGGTTTACCATAGGATCGTATCTGGCTGTGACCGTGACCACTATCCGGTCAACGTAAGTCCCATTATTGACTATGACATCAGCATCTTCACCGCTGGCCGCATCACATATGCTGAAGGGAGAAAAACCGGGGCCGTGATCATATTCGATCACGATATCTGAATCATCGAGATTCATGAAGTATGCGGAGCGCCTCGCCATGGATCTAATCCCCTCGCAATACTTAAACTTTTGATAGTAATTCCCATCCGTGCCTGTATCCAGGCCCACGGCGGAACCATATCTAGCCGCTTCGCGACTGGCATTGGTTACTGCCGCATAGATAAAAACCATGCGTCCTACTTCCAGCACGCCCACCAACATCATTAACAAGATAGGCAGGACGATCGCAAAC
Source organism: Anaerolineales bacterium (assembly GCA_035463495.1). Taxonomy (GTDB): domain Bacteria; phylum Chloroflexota; class Anaerolineae; order Anaerolineales; family Villigracilaceae; genus Defluviilinea. The sequence goes on from DATHTH010000125.1 coordinate 4,119, forward strand.
TCAACAATCGCCTGGCCCTGGGATCTAGCTGGTATTTGATTTTGATAACGGAACTTCATATGTTTTGCTCGTCGATGGAGGTTGCAGAAGCAATACAATCCGATTCCCTGGGATGCTGCCCTAAGATGCGTGCACCCTGATTTTCAGCTTCTATCATCAAAGCTGCTGGAAATAAGAAGACTCTGAATCACAGGCAAGACGCCCCTATCCGGCGAAAGTTACACAATCTCACCCTGCATCTTTCCACTTAAGGGGCATATTTATATTAAATAAATTGCAGAAGCCATGAAGGACCGGCACGAGGCTGCGAAACTCTGGATCGGGAGCGATCTGACGAGGTTTTTGCAAAGCAACAAAGATGTTCTGTCAGGAGACGTAACCTTTCACCTGCCATGGGGTCTTGTATTATGACTGAGGGTGGTCCTCAGAGACTTTTTATTTCGAAAGGAAGGTCATTATGTTGTTTGCACCCAAAGAGAAGGGTCAGGGTCTGGTCGAGTACGCGATCATCCTCGCGCTCGTCGCCATCGTGGTTATCGCCGTGATGCGCCTGCTGGGACCCAAGATCGGCAACACATTCAGCACCATAAGCAACTCGTTGCCGTAGCCCACCTGCTCGTAAGAGCAAAAAGCCCTGTCAACAAAATTGACAGGGCTTTTTGTATTCTGCAGATATTCACATCGCTCAGGGCAATGCCGTCAACACCCAGCGTTCCTCAGTTCCAGCTCCAGTTAAAATGAGGAGCAGGCAAGGGGAATTGGAATCCAGCTGTTGCATTTCTTCCGCGTTCAGCTGGCGGATGGAATACACTCCATAAGTTAAGACATCGTTATTGCTCATGACCAGCTGGATCGGATCATCGGGGTTAAGGGTCCGCAGGACCGCTTCCAGCTGCGTGCTCCAGGGCAGCGCCACCCAGCGGCAGACCTCCGTACCTTCCAGCCATTCTGCTCCGCCTGGATCCCACTCCCCGTTCTGGACGCTGCCCCTGCCAAGGTGAAACGTCCAGCCGCCCGGGAGGCTCACGGCTGTCGGATACGGAAGATTCGAGACCTCCTGCACCGGCTGGGGGCGAGACCTCTGGTACACATTGAAGAGGATCAAAGCGGCGACAAGCGCCACCCCAATTCCCAGTACAGCAAAAGCGGAATAAATGTAACGCCGGTAGGGTTTGAGGGCGTTCTCAAAACCCTTCAGACGCTCCTCGACCGGATCGACAGGCTTGGTCTCCACCTCCACCAGCACCTCTTCACCACCCTCCAGGGCAATGGAGCGGACGTCACTGATGCTTTCCTGCTCTGCATCCGCAGAGCGCGGCTGGAACGCCTGTCTCTTCAGTTCCTCGAAATCAATCTCCGGTTCGGGATCAGGCAAACGCTCGGGTGTGGGATCAGCAACCGGTTCGGGGGCGGTTGACCCGGACTCGGCTTCGAGCAGGTTGATCAGGTCCTCCAGCTCCTCGATCTCTTCCTCTGCATCCTCGGCTTGCGGAAGCGGTGGCTCGGAGGAGCTTGCCAGCTCCTCCACCTGGGGCAGATCGATTTCAATGGGAACCGTGGCTTCATTTGATGCCGCCGGTTTTTCTTTCCTGCCGCGGCGACGCCACCAGCGTGACTCCTTTTGCGTCTTCTCGCTCTCCTCTTCGATCAGCGAGCGCCGGACGTCGTCCAGCACATCATCCTCGGGTTCTGTCGCGGCGGGATCAACGACTTCCTGCTCATGAGGAGAAGCATCCATTTCCTGTGAAGATGATGAAGCCGGCGTGTTCGTTTCCTCCTGCTCAACCGGGGTGGATTCCCCCCGGTCGGCGGGTGCATCCGGAGGCTCAATGGAGGCTTTTTCGATTAAGTGCTTGAACCTGTTTTTCTTTTCCATGGCATTTCTCACTACTGAACTAGGGAATGGTCGTAGGCAGCGGCGGCGCCTCGAACATAAACGTCACAACGACTTCGCCCTCTTCGGGCAGCGCAAACCTTTCATTTCGATACAGACCCGGCAGACTAACATTGACGCCGATCCCCGGCGTGAATCCGGACATATCGAAGACCGCGATCCCGTTTTGTGTTCGCTGGGTGATCTGCTCGTTCGTCGAGGTCTCGAGCAGCACGGTCATTGCATCGATCCATTCCCCCTCCTCGGGAGTCTGGTTGGCGTTGCGATCCATAAATACCTGCACCCGGACGGTCGCGCTGGAGATGTAGACCGTGGGCGTGGGGACGGGGGTCCGCGTGGGGATGATGGTGGGCGCAGCAAGGACCTCGCCGGTGTCCGCGGTATCCAGAAGATACAGATCGAAAGCAAACAGATTATTCATAAAGGCATTCACATAATCCGCTCCGCCCCTGCACTCGATTCGTTCCTCCAGGTTTTCCCACGTCACGGGCAGATCATCCCTTCGGGTGGCGATCACCGCGTTCTGAAAGCAGCTCAAGCCGCTGTGATAGGAGAGGAACGTAAAGCGCCAGAGATCTTCGTAGCTTGTGCTGTCCGCACTGCCTCCTGCAGCCGCGGTGGCAACGGACGCCGTCGCCGTGGCTGCATCGGCGTCCGGATCCGGGACCACAGAAATGCTCAAGATATAGTCCACCTGCTGGCAATTGGCGCGGAACAACATCGCCAGGAGGGCAACGCTTTCCTTCGCCTTGTTCAGATCGAATCCGTATTCACAGGTGGGGCAGCTGGCATCCACGAAGAGGCTGATGACCGCGCCCCGCACCATCGCCTGCTCCTGTGGACTCAAGCTGACATACGACCGGAAGCAGTCAGAAAGCACGGCCGGGCAAACGAGCTGATAAAAGGTAGGATCCCGGCGCAGCAGGACATCGATCCCCAGCTGGTTGACCTGTCCCAGCCCATACTCGTCCAGAAAGCGGCGCGCATTGCCGGGCCAAAACTGTGTTTCGACTTCGATCAGAGTTTTCAAGATCTTGGGAGGAATGCCATGATCCTTGCTTGCCAGCCAGATATATTCATCGTACTGGTTCTGCCACTCGATCATGGCAGCAGTCGCCCGCTCCAGGCCGCAGGCTGTGGGCCAGTTCAGCCCCAGGCTCAAGCCTCCTGCCGGACAATCGCTGGCGTCCACGATGCCGTTCAGAATCAGCTGGGTCGCGAGGTTGTGCAGTGTCTTCCGGGTATGAAGCTCATGAGGGAACTGCACAAAATCGTCCCAGGTCGCGTTGTTTTGCTCGAAGATGCCCCAGGCGGTGGAACAGGAATTGTTGAAGGCTGTGAACTGGCTAACCGATTCAATGGTCACTATATATCCGGCATCGGTCTGTGTGACCGAAACAGAAGCAATGACCGTCTCGCTGCTTTCGCCCGCATCGGCATATGCCGCAAACACAAGCCTGGAGCTTGTCTGCAAAGGAATTGCGCACGGAGATTGTGTGCAGATAAATTCATCCGTGTTGACAAAGCCCCGGATCGTCACGGACACACTGCTGGGTAACGACGAAAAAGCAGTCAGGATCACATAGGGCTGGGCTACGACCCCGATCGGGGCTTCGATAAAGGCATATAGCCCCGAAGGCAGCACGCTTGAGGAGGTCGGCAGGCTGATCCGTGGTGTGGGAGTGGCAGGCTGAAAAGGTGGCGTGGCGGTGGCAGCTGCGGGCGTGTCCGTCGCCGGAGAAGCGGTTTGCAGCGCAGCTTGCATCGGGTCTGGCGGATTTGCAGTCGCCCCAGCCCGGATCCCGAATACGCTGATTAATCCCGGAAGCGCGATGCCAAGGGCAAGGATAGAGCGGTGAAGGGAACGGCGTCTTCCGGGCTGCATCTGTATTACTTTGTCGCCAGCTGACTCGTCACCCGTTTCCATGTGGCGGAAGGGACTGCCGGCGGCAGAGCCTTATGCGCCTCGTCGCTCATGGCATATGCCATCTTTTCCAGGACGAGACAAATGGGCAGATCCGGATTCGTCAAAATAAAAGGTTGGCCGAAGTTTAGAGCCCGGTTGACCTCGCCTGCCTCGAACGGTAAAACGAAATCGATGGGCCGTTTCAAGACCTTCTCCAGCTGGGCCTGCTTAATGGCAGGGTTCGAGGAATTGTTATTGAGAACGATCTTGACCCGGTCGAGCGGAAGCCCCAGCCGGTCGTAGATCTCGATGGCACTCATCGCCGTGCGGAGTGAAGCCAGCTCGGGAGCCATTACCAGCAGGATCGTCGTGGACATGCTCAGCATGTGAATGGTCATATCCGAAAAATCGTGGGATGTATCTACGATCACGAAATCGTTCTGACTCTTCGCTTTTTCCATGAAGAGCTGAAGCGTTTCATGGGTAAACGTATCGGCTGCAATGGGATAGCGAGGAGCAGCGATATAGCGGATGCCGCTTTTGTGCGAGCACATCATCTCAAAGACGACTGCATCGTCGAGGTTGACAAGATCTACCCCGACCAGGTTTTCCCAGGTGGCGGTGGGTTTCGCATCCAGCATGAGCGCTACCTGTCCCGCGGTCAGGACGCCATCCATCAGGAGTGTCTGCTTGCCCCAGAGCTTATGAAATGCCAACCCCAGGTTAACGGCAATACTCGAACAACCCAATCCTCCGCGCAGGCTGTGCACGGCAAGTGTGGTCGCAGGCGTTGCCCGTGTGGCTTCCTGCTGCACCCTCTGCATCGCCTTGCCACGCCGGGCGAGGATGCCCATGCGGGCGACCAGCTCCTCTGGCTGGAAGGGCTTGACCAGGTAATCGTCCGCGCCCAGCTCGAAGGCTTTCAGCTTCTCGCTCAACTCATCCTTGGATGTGATCACGATCACAGGGAGATAGCTGAACTTGGGATCGCGACGCAAGCGCTCAAGGATCTGGAAGCCATCCATTTCGGGAAGCTTCAGATCCACGATGAGCAATTCCGGCGCGAAGGATGCAATTTTCGAAAGCCCTTCGGAGCTCGATTTTGCGTATTCGAGCTCGTAGTCCGCCGCTTTCAACGCATTGCGGATGAGTTTAAAGTAAAACTGTTCGTCATCGATGAGTAAAACCCGCATTGACTCCTCCACGGAGATTCAATTTCTATAAGGATCGGATGCCCAGCCTGTCGCCAGAAAGAAAAACCTGCGACGTTTCTATCAATTTAATACCGGTCTCCTGAATTTCCCCGATAAGATGACGGATCGCTTCAGTATAACCGTCAACACTTTGTTTATCAAGCTGGCGTGCATATTCGGATAATTGCAAAGCTCCAAGACTGGCAGCGATCCCATTGAGGTTGTGCGCTGCCCGGGAAACAGTTGCCAGGTCCTGGGCAGCGAAGGCGACCTGGATGGCTCGCAGCCGTTCTGGAAGCCCTTCGATGAAGTCGCCGAGCAGCTCGCGGTAGGCTTCCAGATCGCCCCCAACCTGCCCGATCCCCCTTTGGACGTCGAGAACCATCTCCGGCACCAAAGCCTTGTTGGAGCTTTTGGAGTCCACTGGATCGGGCACGGAAGCATTCACAACATACTTCAAAATACGGCGGATATGCTCCAGGTCGAACGGTTTGGCAACATAATTATCGATACCGGCCTCGAACAACTCCTGTCCGCGCTCAGGGAGATAACTGGCAGTCAACGCCACAATATACGCGTGCTGCCCACCGTTTTCCCACTGGCGAATTCGCCGGCTTGTCTCAAGGCCATCCATGGCCGGCATCTGGAGATCCATAAAGACGAGATTGTATTGCCGGCGCGTAACAGCTTCCAAGGCTTCCTGTCCGCTGGAAACCACGTCCACGGCATAGCCGTCGCGCGTCAAGAGGATCTGCATCATGCGCTGGTTCAGCGTGTCATCGTCCACGACCAGGATTCTTGCGTGTGGCATTTCCTCAGTGCCGGATTGGTTACCCGCAACGACGTCCATGACAGTAAATAGCTCCGACAGGTAATTGATAACAATCCAGCACAGCCGCTGGAGGCTTCGGTTGGGAAGATTAACCGAAAGTGTTAGCGCCCTGATTGTCGCTTTCATGACGCTGTATACCAATAAAAGTTACCCGGCGGTACTACCTTGCGGATCTGTAATGGATTTACAACCTGACCTATTATCTACCCTGGAGGGATGAAGCGGCAGACTCTCTCCCGTCCAATCAATGCATGACCCGCTTCCGATCTGCCGGAGAATCTCTATTCAAACTGGGTGTTTGTGCTATAATGCCGACACCATGCAATACGAGCTTCGCTTCGCCAATAACAATAATAATAACGACAATGACGATCTTCGAATCGTTGGGCGAAGCTTTGCCGGTTAAAAAGAAAGTACGAAGAGGAAACCAATCGCCCAACGCATCAGCGAAGGGCGATTTATTTTGTCTGCATATAACTGTCGTGGTGAGGAGCCCCGCTCTCCGGGGCAACGAAGCGATCTCGTGAGATGATGATGGGTGTAGCTTTTACCCGACTCCATCCAACATGAGATTGCCATGGGCGGACGGTCTGGCTGCGCTGCCCTCACAATGATATGAAAACCTTTGGAGGCGAACAATGTACAAAACTCATACCTGTGGCGAGCTCAGAGCCAGCCATGCCGGTCAGCAGGTGACGCTGGCAGGCTGGGTGCACCGGCGTCGTGACCATGGCGGCGTTATCTTTTTAGACCTGCGTGATCGCTATGGAGTCGTCCAGGTTACCGTCAATCCCAGCCTTTCCAAGGAGACGCTCGAGGCCGTGTCGAACGTTCGGATGGAGTGGGTGCTTCAGATCACGGGCGTTGTGCAGATGCGACCGTCTGGCATGCACAATCCCAAAATGCAAACCGGGGACGTCGAGGTTATCGCAGAGTCGATTGCAGTATTGAACCCGGCAAAGAATCTGCCCTTCCTGGTGAGCGCCGAGAATGACCTGCCGGATGAAAATATGCGCCTGCGCTATCGCTATCTCGACCTGCGGCGCGAGCGGATGACTCGCAATCTGATCCTGCGCCATAAGGTGGTCAAATTCATGCGGGATTTTCTGGACCAGAAGAACTTCATTGAAATCGAGACACCAATCCTTTTCAAAGCGACGCCAGAGGGCGCGCGCGACTACCTTGTCCCCTCGCGGATCTATCCCGGTCAGTTCTACGCTCTGCCGCAATCGCCGCAGCAGCTCAAGCAATTGCTGATGGTGGCGGGCATGGACCGCTACTTCCAGATCGCGCGCTGCTTCCGGGATGAGGACCTGCGCGGCGATCGCCAGCCCGAGTTTACACAGCTCGACCTGGAGATGTCCTTCGTGCAGCGCGACGATGTGCTGGACCTGGTGGAAGCGCTTTATACGGAACTGATCCCTGCGGTCGCGCCGCATAAGAAGCTGCTGTCCTCGCCGTGGCCCAAGTTCTCACACCGCGAGGTGATCGAGCGGTACGGGACCGACAAGCCGGACCTGCGCTTCGGCATGGAGCTGGTCGACGTCAGCGACATCTTTGAGAAGAGCGAGTTCCGCGTCTTCCAATCCGCCCTCGAAGCGGGCGGTGTGATCAAGTGCATCGTCGCCTCGGGATGCGCGGAATACTCGCGCAAGGAAGTGGACGCGCTGACCGAGTCGGCAAAGGCGCTGGGTGCGAAGGGACTCGCCACCCTGGCGGTAACTGCGGACGGTCTGAAAGGCACCGCTGCGAAATTCGTCAAGCCAGAAGAAGCGGACCTTGTCAAAGCCCGGACCGGGGCGCAGGTAGGCGACCTCATTTTGTTCGCCGCGGACCGGCGCGCAGTCGTCAACAAAGTACTGGGCGGATTGCGTGTGATCTTTCGGGACGAGCTCGACCTGGCAGACCCGGATATGCTGGCGTTTGCCTGGATCGTGGATTTCCCCATGTTCGCCTGGAATGAAGAGGAGCAGAAGTGGGATGCGGAACACCATCCCTTCACGATGCCGCAGCTTGACGATCTGCCAAAATTCGAGACCAATCCGGCGGAAATTCTTTCCGATGCCTACGACATGATCTGCAACGGGTATGAGATGGCATCCGGTTCCATCCGCATCCACCGCAGCGATATTCAGCTAAGGGTCTTTCAGCTGCTGGGGCTGAGTGGGAATGAGATCGAGCGCAAGTTCGGGCATATGCTGGAGGCGTTCGAATATGGCGCCCCGCCGCACGGCGGCATGGCGCCGGGCATCGATCGCCTGGTGATGCTGCTGGCGGACGAACCGAACATCCGTGAGGTGATCGCCTTTCCGAAGAACCAGACCGGCCGCGATGTCATGGCGGACGCGCCCTCTGAAGTGGAGCCGAAACAGCTAAAAGAGCTGCATATCCGGATCCAGGAGTAAAGGCTTTCGAGGAGAAGGCAGCATGAGTGAGACACAAGGAATCAAAGTCGACGAACAACTGGTCAGAGAAATCGCCTCTCTGGCGCGGCTGGATCTCACGCACGAAGAGACCGAAATATTCATCGGTCAATTCAAGGACATCCTGGATTACGTGAGCATCTTGAATGAAGTGGATACGGAGAATGTCGCGCCGGCGTACCTGGCATCTGCCAACACCATGATGACAAGAGAAGATCAGATCCAAGAATCGATCCCCACGGAGGAGTTCCTCGCCAATACCCCACAATCGAAAGACGAGTATGTCGTCATCCCCCGGGTTCACATCGAGCAATAATCCATGGACCTGCATGAGCTAAGCATTCAGGAAGCACACGAGCTGCTAATAAGCCGCAGGATCTCTGCGGAAGAGCTGACGCGTGCCCATCTGAAACGGATACAACGGCTGGACCCACAGATCAAATCGTATGTGACGGTGTCCGAGGTTCTGGCTCTCGAACAGGCAAAAGCAGCAGATCAACGCCTGGGCTCCGGCGAAAGTCTGACTCCACTTACCGGCATTCCCTACTCCGCCAAGGATTCGCTCTCGACTCGCGGCGTGAATACGACCTGTTCCTCAAAGATCCTGGAAAACTACAGACCGTTCTACGACTCGACCGCCATTGGCAAGTTAAGCACAGCCGGCGCCGTCCTGCTCGGAAAGACCAACATGGACGAATTCGGCATGGGCTCGTCCACAGAGAATTCCGGTTTCTTCACCACGCGCAATCCCTGGAACGTCGAGCATGTCCCCGGCGGCTCGAGCGGCGGCTCTGCTGCGGCCGTGGCAGCGGGTCTCTCACCGTTTTC
>DATHTH010000126.1:0-3669 GCA_035463495.1 Anaerolineales bacterium
ATATTCTCGTACACGGGGTGAATAAATCCCTGAATGATTTGAAGGCTGCTTTCGAACATGCAAGCACGATAGTGGTCGATAACCTTACGGAGCTCAAAAAAATCCTTCAACTCTTGGAGAGGGGCAGCTTGCTGCCATCTACGCAGGAGGGAAAGTCCATAATCCAGATTTGGCTCCGCCTGCTACCGGGTGTGGCGGTGACTACACACCATTCCCATACCCAGACCGGGCAGCATGAAAGCAAATTCGGCATGACCCGCACAGAGATCCTGGAGGCAGCACGATTTTGCAGAGAGCACCATCTCCCGTTGACCGGAATTCACTTCCACCAGGGCTCGAACTTCCGCGACCCGGAGCCGCTCATCCCCGCCATCGACATGGCACTGGACCTGGTCAGAGAGGTCGGCTTCCGCGGTGAATGGCACTTCTCTCCGGGCGGTGGCTGGGGCACGGCATACCACGAGGACGAATTACCGAACCCATCCATTGAGAGCTACGTGCGCGGGATTGCAGAATCCGTGATCGAAGGCTGCACTGAACGTGGACTCGTTCTGCCGCATCTGCATCTTGAGCCGGGACGGAGCCTGGTGGCGCGCGCCGGGGTTGCCCTCTACCGCGTCGGCGCGGTCAAGCGGCGCGAGCACAAGACCTGGCTATTGATCGATGGCGGCATGGCAGATAACCCGCGCCACGCCCTCTATGGATCGCGCTATTCCTGTCTCACAGTAGCAGACCCGGGTCGTGAGCGGGCCGAGAAGGTGTCTATTGGTGGACCCTATTGCGAATCAGGAGACGTGCTTATAGAAGACCTGCCTATGCCAAGGGTCGAGGAGGGGGAGTTGATCGCGATCCCGGTGGCAGGCGCCTATCACTTGAGCATGGCATCCAATTACAATGGCGCGCGGCGACCGGCTGTGATCTGGCTCGAAGAGGGGCAGGCAAAACTAATCATTGCCAGAGAGACAGTACAGGATCTCTTGAAAAACCAGTTCTGAGGCAAGCGGTTATAATCGCCGCGTATTTCATCTCCTTTACAGGTAAACCTCTATGATCAACAAAGTCCGCTTGTCCACACTGCCGCTCCGGGGGAGGCTTCGCTTATACTGGCCGCTGATCAAATCGCTTCAAACCGGTCTGCTTCTCGCCACGGGTATTGCGGGATATTTGAGCTCTCGTCCCCCATTCGATTTCTCCTTATTACTCGGCCTCATTATCAGTCTTTTGCTTGCGATAAGCGGGAGTACCATCATGAATATGTGGTACGACCGCGATATCGACGCCAGGATGAAGCGGACCCACTCGCGCCCGGCTGCCTCGGGGAAACTGGATAAAGACGAAGTGTTCAGGGTGGGCATGCTGATTTCCTTTGCAGGTATCGGGATGGCCCTTCTTATCACCCCGCTGTACGGCGCGGTCGTCTTCGCCGGCTGGTTCTTTGACGTGATCGTCTACACCGTTTGGTTAAAGCGCCGCACGTGCTGGAGCATCCTGTGGGGTGGAATTTCCGGTGCCATGCCAATCCTCTCAGGCAGGGTTTTAGCGGTCGGCGAAATCGAATTAGTCGGCCTCTTGCTGGGGCTTTCCATTCTTTTCTGGATTCCCACCCACACCCTGACCTATTCCATGAAGTTCCGCAATGACTATAAAAATGCCGGCGTGCCGACATTTCCAGAGACGTACGGCGAGCGCTTTACGCGCATGACCATTGCCATCTCTTCGATTCTGGCGGCGATTGCCATCGGTTGGGCAAGTGCGCTGATCGGGTTGAATGCGGGCTACCTGAGCCTGATCGCGGTGCTGACGGCGGTCATGCTGATCCTGGCGTTTGCCACCCTGCGCGTCCACACGGACAGGATGAACTTCATGCTTTTCCGCTATGCCTCGCTCTACATGTTGAGCGCGATGATTATTCTATCTATCCAGGGGCTCATCTAATTCCAACATCCGGCGATGACACATCTGAACGAACTCCTGCTGGACGATCTTCTCGCAAAACTTGAAAGCGTTCGCATCTGGTCGCCACGCGTGATCTCCAAGCTGGAAACGCTGATACGCAGTGGTGACGATTACAGCCTCTTCCGTCTCAATCCAATCCAGTTGGCAACGGAAAAAGGAATCGCGGAAACCGAAGCCATCGACCTGTTCCTGCACAGCACAAAGCTGGGCTTGTTTGAAATGGAGTGGCATCTGGTCTGCGCGATGTGCGGCAACTATGTCGAAAGCTTTCGCCATATGCATAAGCTGCACTCTAGCTATGTCTGTAAGGAATGCGCATACGAAAACAACGCAACGCTGGACGACTATATTCAAGTCGCTTTCACGATCTCCCCCTCCGTTCGCGAGATTGCCTTTCACCACCCCGAATCGCTTTCCGCAGACGATCTTTTCTTCAAATATAACCTCTGCCGGGGCGCTCATTCGTGGTGGGAAGGCTGGGACCATGAACAATTATTTCGGCACGTCACACAGTTCCTGGACTATCTAGAGCCCGGCGAGGCCCGGCGCCTAGAGTTTCCTACAGAGCTTGGATTCATTATCCTGGCAAACGTGACGGACAAAGCAACGCTCGGGCTTCTGGTGGGGATGGACTCTACACCCGATGTTCAAACCATCTCCACCCACCTTGTGGACGGCAAGCCATATGTTACCGACCTCCCCACAGCGCCCCCGCGCGTCGACCTCGGTTACATCGTATTCTCTTTCGATGAGCTCAGCCACTTGAAGACCGGCCAGCTGATCTTTAACATCGAAAACCATATGGATCACCGGGCCTGTATCTGGGTGGCTCATTTCAAGGGAACACCGCCTCGGACGCTGCTCACGTTTGACCCCTTCCTCTCCGGCAAACGCTTGATCACGACACAGACGTTTCGTGATCTCTTCCGGACCGAAACGGTTTCGGCGGATGAGGGGATCGGCGTGAAAGACATTACCTTCCTCTTCACCGACCTTAAAGGCTCCACCGCGCTCTATGATCAGATTGGGGATCCGAAGGCGTACTTTCTGGTACGCCAGCATTTCGATACATTAGGTCACGTAATCCAGCGCTATGAGGGCGCCACGATCAAGACCATCGGCGATGCAGTCATGGCTACCTTTCTGACCCCACTGGACGCCGTACGCGCCGCGCTGGAAATGCTGCGCGACATCGAAGCCTTCAATCAGAACATCTCAGATAAGCTCGTGTTAAAAATTGGCATTCATACCGGACATTCCATTGTGGTCACGCTCAACGACCGCCTCGATTACTTCGGCCAGACGGTTAACATCGCCGCCCGCATACAGGGGCTGGCAGATGCCGGTGATATTTACATCAGCGATGAAGTGTATACGTATCCGGGAGTACAGGCGGCTATCGCCCACTGTACTATTGCATCTGAGCAGGTTGCGGTGAAGGGGGTTAGCGAGAAGATTCAGGTTTACAGAATCTCAGCCCAGCTCTGAAGCGTTACTCGACGAAAGCTCCAGCGCCAGCGCCGCCGACCAGGAGAAGTCCGTCGATCCACAGCCAGATCCATCGCGCGGATCGTAATATTCCCGGAAACCGGCACCTTCCATCAGGCTGAGTGAATCCTGCCGGATCGTTCCTGCGAGGTCATCATACCCGTAGCGCCGCAACCCCTCAATGACGAGCCAGTTCGTAATAATCCAGACCGGGCCGCGCCAGTA
>DATHTH010000127.1:0-42049 GCA_035463495.1 Anaerolineales bacterium
GTTAGCTGGCGCCAAAGTTCCCTCTCTTCCCGATCGAGATCATCTCCGCAGGTGCGCAACGCATACGTGCAAGAGGTGGTGTCAATGACGATCGGATGCTGGCCGTGCTCCGACCACTCCCACATACTATGCAGCGTATTATGAAGCATGACTTTATAAGCGGCGGTATATCCTTTGGAAGCGAAGGGCATTCCGCAGCATTGGCCCTCGGTGGAAGGCGGAAGCCGGAGATAGATATTGGCACGGGCAGCGAGGATCAGGAGAGATTCCGCAAGCGAGCCACGTTGGTGATCTGAGCTTTCGGAGTCGTGATGTGGGATCCCTAGCTCGCGTGAAATGCAGGAAGGGAAGTAGATGAATTGTGCTGCGTCCAACGAGTCCTGCCGTTGGTGCTTCCAGATACTGGAGTTCGGCCGCGGAATGGACTGATTCCACTTCGGAAGTGCTATGCCCGTTATTTTTTCGGTGACTCGTGAAATGGATGTTACTCCTTTTACACCGATCACTTTTTCCCCAATGTGGCCCATGCGGACGCTCCAGCCGACTGTTTTTTCTGCCAGAGCAAAGTGTTCTGCAATCCAAACGGCGAGCTTTTCATTCTTGACCGCGTCGGCGCGAAGCTGCTTGATGAACTCACCGGTGTTGATACCGACCGGACAAGCGGTTGCGCACAAGCCGTCTGCAGCGCAGGTGTCCATGCCGGCGTAGACAAAATCCTCTTTAAGTGAATCCGCCTCGACGGAGTCCGCATTCAGTGTCCTTAAACGGGCAATCTCGCGCTGTACCACAATCCGCTGGCGCGGGGTCAAGGTCAGGCGCCGCGACGGACACTTCGATTCGCAGAATCCACACTCGATGCATTGATCTACGGCGGAGGCGACCGGGGTCATGCTTTTCACATGTGTGACATGCGCCCTGGGATCCGGGTTGATGACGACGCCGGGGTTGAGCATATTGTCGGGATCGAGCAGCGATTTTAGATCGCGCATGATGCCATAGGCTTCGTCGCCCCATTCGATTGCCACGAAGGGTGCGGTATTGCGCCCTGTCCCGTGCTCCGCTTTCAGTGCGCCATCATATTTACCACTGACAATGTCGACCATGGCCTGCATAAAAAGGCCATAGTGAGCGATGTCCGATTCCGTATTGAACGCCTGGTTGATAAGAAAATGCAGATTACCATCTTTGGCATGACCGAACACTGCGCCGTCTGAATAGCCGAAATCCAGAAATAGAGACTGCAGGTCACTTACGGCATTGGCAAGATCCTCGACCTGAAAGACGACATCTTCATTGATCGCGACGGTTCCCGGAGCGCGCATACCTCCGATAGATGGAATAATGCCCTTACGCGTTTTCCACAATGCAGCCTGTTCGATCGGGTCATCGGTAAATTCCGGATTGTGCAGCAAACGGATCTGCCTGAGGACCTGCTCTGCTTCTTTCTTGAACATCGCTATGGTCTCAGTATCCGGTGCTTGATACTCAACCAGGATCGCTGTTGCCCCCTCGGGGAGGTTGCGCAGGATGGATGGAACTCCTGGGTTATTTTCAACGGAACGCAGTGCGGCTCTGTCCATGATTTCTGCGGCCCGCGCGCCGGATGCCTTGATCGGTGCGATGGCCGCCGCGGCGTGCTGTAAATTCTTGAAATAGAGCTGGCCGGTATACCGGTGGGGATAGTCGGGAAGGGTGTGAAGGATGGCTTCGGCAATGAATCCAAGCGTGCCTTCCGAGCCAATCATCAGGTGCGTCAGAATGTCGAGGGGCGTCTCAAAATCGAGGAAGGCATTCAAGAGGTATCCGTTGTTGTTCTTCATCTGGTAGCGGCGCCTGATGCGCTCGGCGAGGGTTTCCTTCCTGGAACGGAGAAGCTTCGCTCTTTCTTCATGATCTCCACGGTTTTTGCCGTTCGATACAATACCCGCGGAAAGTATTCTCTGTTTGAGCTCCAGCAAGCCGCTTTCGATCTCCGGCGCCTCTTCGTGGAGCTGCCCCGCGGCACGGGGATCGGCCGTGTTTAGGACCAATCCATTCGGCAGGACCATGGTCATCGAATGGATCGTACGGTAGGCATTCTCGGTCACGCCGCAGCACATACCGCTCGAATTGTTGGCGAGGATGCCGCCCATCATGCAGGCGTCGAGAGACGCGGGGTCCGGACCAATACGCCGTCCGTGAGGCTTGAGCACGTTGTTGAGAAATCCCCCGACCATGCCCGGTTGGGTACGAATCAGCCTGGCGTTCTCCTCGATACGATAATTTCCCCAGTGCTTGGAAATATCTACCAGAATGCCATCTGTGACTGCCTGTCCCGAGAGACTGGTCCCCGCCGCGCGAAAGGTCATTGGGATGCGATGCTGCTGGGTAAACCTGAAGAGGCCCTGGATTTCCCCTATGGAAGCCGGCTGCACGACCGCCTGTGGCACAAGATGAAAATACGAGGCATCGTTGGCGTACGCGATGCGGTCGATGAGCCGGGTGTGGAGGCGTGTGGCGGGGAGTAGCTGAGATAGCGGAGAGTGAAGATCCATGCGGTAAGCTGCCATCTCTATTTTACTTTTTTCCTCCATGCTTGTGGACGAAATGGAGCTCACCCAGCCTGTCGATGATTCCTTCTATCTTTATCAAGTACAATCCGCCTGATGCCCAGGCTCTATGACATCCCTCTCAATGAAATTCGCCGCGAGCACGTGGTCCTCAACTCGCGCTTCATCGCCACGCTCTCGCCGGTCTTTAGCATCGAGGAGGCGCGGGCGTTCATTGCGCGCATCAAGAAAGAGTTTGGAGACGCGAGTCACAACGTTCCAGCCTATATGATCGGTGGGGGTAATACCATTACTGAATATTTCTCGGACGACGGCGAGCCAACCGGCACGGCGGGAAAACCTGCTCTGGCAGTCCTGCGTGGCAGCGGGTTGGGGGACAGCGCGGTTGTGATCACACGCTATTTTGGGGGAACCTTGCTCGGCACGGGGGGATTGGTTCGAGCATACACCGAGTCTACACAGATGGTGGTCAATGCCGTTGGACGCGGGCGGCGCGTCCCGGTGCGCGTAGCACTCCTGGCAATTCCCTACAATTTACTCGAACGGATACGGTTGCTGGTGGCGCGCCATGGCGGAGAGATCCTGGGTGAGGACTTTGCGGCGGATATTACGATGACGCTACAGTTTCCGGTCGATTCGTTCATGGCGTTCCAGAGCGGATTGCGCGAAATATCCGGGGGGAGGCTGCAGGCTGAGGTGATGGAATCGAAGGAGAATGTGGTCCCGTTAAGAGGTCGGTGATGATCCAATAGACAAGGTGGGACGACTGGCGTTCGAAATGCAGGCGCGAAGGGTTGAGAAGAATATCTTGTCCTGAAACTTTAAGATAAAACCCTTGACGGTGGAAGAGAAGGCAGGAGTAAAATAGAACATGCGTTCTAATTTACCGGAAGGAGGACGGATGGCTTCCAATCGTCGATTCTCTTCAGCGCTGCAGGCACTGACCGAGCTACAGTCGGAGAGAGCTGAGACTCCTGGCTCAGGTGAGCTGGCGCCGGCCGTTCCGGCCCTCCGTGATGTACTGGCGAAGATCGGATCCATCCCGGCGGAGGCATTGTTCCTTGGCATGGCCTCGGACGGCCTGCCCGTGCTGCTAAATCTGCATGATCCTCACCCGGGTCCCATGCTGGTGACCGGCGATCCCGGATCAGGCAAGACCATATTCCTGCAGACGATCACGCATGCGCTGACTCAAACGCATGATGCGCGCCTCCTCCAGTACGGGGTCATCACGAACTATCCGGACGAGTGGACGAGCCTCACTGCTACACCACACCGGAATGGCATTTTCGTGGTGGGGAATAACGATGCCTCTGAATATATCAACTCGCTTGCCGCCTGGGCGCATTCGAATAAGAACTCAAAACAGTGCATATTGATGTTGGTTGACGATATGGAGTCTGTTGCCCTGTTGGATCCTCCATCGGTGCATAACTTTCGCTGGCTTCTCCTGCGAGGTCCGGCGCGCCGGGTGTGGCCGATCGTGACACTCAGCGCACCTCGTTACGGTCAGGTCCTCGCGTGGCTGCAGAACTATCGCACCCGTATCTTCGGCCGTGTTGCCAATCCGCGCGTGGCGCAGGCGCTGGGTGCGGAAAAGGTTTCATTAGAGCAGTTGGAAGCCGGGATTCAATTCTCATTGCCCGAAAGAGAGAAATGGTTACGCTTTTGGCTGCCCAGTTGCTAGCAAGTCCATGCCTCTTGTGCTAAAATCGCAGAGTTGGTTGCATGGATGAATGGTGGTCCGACAATCAGAGGGAATTGTTACAGTCCCGCAAGTTGTGCTGGGCGGGACGCTTCTTGGCACCTGGGTGTCCGTGATCGCTGGCAGTCATGCACGCTATAGTCCCGATGCTTTTCGGGATTGAAATCCTTATTGCTGTGGAAGCGGCTTCACTCTCACAGCCCACACTCAGGAGAAGAGTATTGCTATGGAAGCGAAACTTTATGTAGGCAATCTGCCGTACAACACTGTCGATGACGACCTGCAGACACTGTTTTCGCAGGCGGGGACAGTCAAATCCGCTCAGGTGATTCGAGACCGCGCCAGCGGACGCTCAAAAGGCTTTGGCTTTGTTGAGATGTCCTCCTCGGAAGAGGCACAAAGCGCCATTAACATGTTTCACCAGAAGGATTACAATGGCCGCCCGCTCACCGTAAATCTTGCACGTCCCCGTGAGGATCGCCCTGGTGGAGGAGGCGGTGGTTTCCGCAGCGGTGCAGGACGCCGCGGCGATGGTGACCGCGAGCGAAGACGCGATTATTAGACCAATCCGGAATTTCACAGTCTTGAGCCAAATGGGCGGTGCCAACCATTTGGCTCAATTTATTTTCGAGCATGAACCAAGAATTCGTCATTCGTGAATATCGACCTTCAGATTTCGATGCCGTAACGATTTTGTGGCGGGTCTCACGCGAGAAATCGTTACCGCAATTTCATCGCGAAAAAGGCCACTTCTTTTACGAGGACCAGGACTACTTCCGTGATCATATTTTGAAGGAGAATAACGTTTGGGTGGTTGAGAGGGACCAACGGCCCGTTGCCTTTTTGGCAATGCGGGATGATTTCATCGATCACTTATACGTCCATCCCGACTATCAAAACCGTGGCATTGGAAAGGCCCTTCTCGATCACGCCCGGCAGCTCTCTCCAGCCCATCTCTGGTTATATACCCTGCAGGTGAATGAAAACGCACGCGCATTTTACGAAAAGAATGGTTTTATAGCCGAAAGGTTCGGGTTTAGCCCACCGCCGGAGAATGAACCCGATGTAGAGTACCACTGGCGAAGAAGCTAACTGTTTGGCGTTGTAAATGCTATGAGACCCACAGTCCTGGAAGTCGATCTCTCGCAACTGCGTAGAAATCTGGAGGCGATCCGCGCTCGGGTGGCGCCGGCGAACGTGATGCCGATGGTGAAAGCGAATGCCTATGGGCACGGCGTGGACGGCATCGCGCCATTCATCGAGCCCTATGCAGATTATCTGGGCGTGTCCCTGGTCGAGGAAGGTATTCATTTGCGTGAGCTGGGCATACGCAAGCCGATCCTGGTCGCCGGTGGAACTCTACCGCAACAGGTTCCGTCCTTTGCGGAATACGATCTCACGCTGACTGGCTCCTCCGCCAATCTATTGGAGGTTGCTGAAGATGTTTCGCGTTCGACCGGCACGCCTATCAAGATTCACCTGAAGATCGACACCGGTATGGAGCGGGTGGGTGCACGCGAGTATGAAGCCGAAGACCTGATCCTGCAATCTGCGAAGTGCGCACACCTCATCCTGGAAGGCGTGTACACGCATCTGGCAAACTCTGAGCTGCGGGATAAGAGTTACTCTTTATTGCAGTTGGAGCGTTTTCAGGAAGTTCTTAGTCTCTTTGAAAAACACAGCTTGCCGGTGCCAGCCCTGCGGCATGTCTGTAACTCGGGCGGGATCCTGAATCTACCGGAAGCCTATTTCGACATGGTCCGCCCGGGAGTGCTTTTTTATGGGGTCTATCCCGGTGAAGAAGTCGAGCGCGTGGTCGATGTCCGGCCTGCGCTCACGTGGCGGTCGCAGGTTGCGTACTCGAAGCGCACGCAGCCGGGGCGGCCGGTCAGCTACGGGTCGTTATGGCAGGCTGAGGCGGAGACCGGGATCGTGACCATCCCATGCGGCTACGCGGATGGCTATTTTCGGCGCATGACCAATCGTGCCCAGGTTCTCATCCATCAAAAGAAGTATCCACAGGTCGGCCGGATCTGCATGGATCAATTTATGGTCAATGTCGGGGATGACCCGGTGAAGGTGGGGGACGAGGTCATTCTGCTCGGGCAGGGGATTACTGCCGAGGACCTTGCGCAATGGACCGGCACGAACGAGTATGAAGTCATGACCAGCATCAGTGCGCGAGTGCCGCGGATCTATGTGAATGAGTAATGGTAGAATGGGGCGATTTCTTAATGAGGTGAATGGTGAAGAGTGTCGTTAGCAAATACTGGGGAATTATTACAATTGCAGCTGTCATTGTCCTGCTCGATCAGTGGACGAAATGGCTGGTGCGCAGCAATATCCCGGCTGGCGAAAGCTGGTTGCCGGAGTCACTCGTCTGGCTCAGCCCTTATGCACGCATCGTGCATTGGTATAACCGCGGGGCGGCATTCGGCATGTTTCAGCAGGGCAACATGGTCTTCACCGTGCTGGCATTCATTGTGATTGCCGCGATCCTCTATTACTATCCTCAAATTTCACGGGCGGACTGGCCCCTGCGGCTTGCGCTGAGCATGCAGCTCGGCGGCGCCGTCGGCAATTTGATCGATCGCGTCCGGATCGGGCATGTGACGGATTTCATTTCCATTGGCAGCTTCCCCGTATTCAACATTGCGGACTCGAGCATCAGTATCGGTTGTGCCGTCCTGTTGCTGGGGATATGGTGGCAGGAACGCGCCGCAAAGCAGGAAAAGGTGCAGGCGGCCCTGCCAGAGCAGCCGGGCGAAGCGACAAGTGAATGAGCGGCTTCTGAGCTTCCATTTTGAGAAAGAGACTCCTGAGCGGCTCGACAAATTTCTTGTCGGGCTGTTGCAGGAGTTTTCGCGTTCCCGCATTCAGGGGTTAATTGCTGACGGTTTCGTGGAAGTGAACGGGCGCACCGCGAAGAAAGCCGGGCAGATGCTTGAGAACGGATTTCAGGTCACGGTTCGCATTCCCCCGGCCGCCCCCACGGAACTGGTCCCGGAAAAGATCCCGCTGGACATCCTTTTCGAGAACCCGGATGTGGTCGTGGTCAACAAACCGGCCGGCATGGTGGTCCACCCTGCCGCCGGACACGCCTCCGGAACCTTGGTCAATGCCATTCTGGGCTACGATCCCGAGATGGAAGGGATTGGCGGTGAGGAACGCCCGGGAGTGGTACACCGGCTCGACAAAGAAACGTCAGGTTTGATCTTGCTGGCAAAGAATGAGCGCGCCCACCGCTGGCTGCAGGATCAATTTCGGCTCCGAAAGGTCGAGAAAATATATTTGGCGTTGGTAGATGGAAAACCGCCCACACCATCCGGGCGCGTCGAAGCACACATTGGACGCGACCCGAGCCACCGTAAACAGATGGCAGTCGTCCCGGAGAGCCGGGGGCGTGAGGCAATCTCGGAATACAGGACTGTCGAGGGTTTTCGCTCTCACACCTTACTGGAGTTTCATCCCATCACGGGCCGCACTCATCAGATCCGGCTTCACTGTGCATTCTTAGGCTGCCCAATTGTGGGCGATAAAGTCTATGGTCGCAAGAAATCGTCGATCGCGCTGGATCGTCATTTTCTGCATGCCCACCGCGTGAAGATTGTCTTGCCCGGAGAAAAGGAGCCCACACGATTTGAGGCTCCGCTACCGGATGAGCTGGAGAGTGTGCTCCAGGCTCTACGCGCTGGTCAATGACAACCTATTTGATTTTGGTGAAGCACTCTATACCAGCGCGGGAAGCCGATCGTCCGGCGAACACATGGAGACTTTCAGAGGAAGGTCGCCGCCGTGCTCAGCGCCTGGCTGAACAATTGAAGGATTTTCAACCGGAGGTCCTTGTATCCAGCAAGGAGCCAAAGGCAAAGGAGACGGCCGAAATCATAGCCGGGCTGCTGCAATTGGAAATGCAGGTTGTTGAGGGACTTCATGAACACGACCGGAGCAGTGTGCCTTATCTTTCCGCAGAGGTTTTCCATGCCTCGGTGCATGAATTCTTTCTGAAGCCCGCCGAGCTCGTTTTTGGAAGGGAAACGGGGAACCAGGCATACACCCGGTTCTACCGCGCTGTCCATTCGGTGCTGAGTATGCACAGGGACAAAACGGTGGTCATTGTTACCCATGGCACTGTCCTCTCCCTCTTTGTGTCGCGCCTGACCGGAGTCGATGCCTTGTCGCTCTGGAAGGAGCTCGGTTTACCATCTTTCATTGCCATGGAGGTTGGTGCGGACACTGTGATTGTGAGAAATAATATCGTTTGAGGAGGATGTAATGGAACACATTGATCTGCGCTCCGACACCGTTACCAAGCCGACGCCCGAGATGCGTGAAGCGATGGCGGAGGCGGAAGTCGGGGATGACGTGTACCGTGACGACCCGACCGTCAACCGGCTGGAGGAGCTGGCTGCGGACATGCTCGGGAAAGAGGCGGCTTTATTCGTCCCCACCGGGACGATGGGGAATCTGATCGCCCTGATGGTTCACTGCCAGCGCGGGGATGAGGTGATCGTCGGAAATCAGTCGCACATCTATCTGAATGAGGCGGGAGGGATGGCTGCGCTCGGGGGCATCCAACCGTGTCCTGTCCAGAACCAGCCGGATGGTACGTTGAGGCTAGAAGACATTCAGGCCTCGATTCGCACCGAAGATGTGCATCACCCCATCACACGGCTGATCTGTCTCGAGAATACCCAGAACATCTGTGGAGGTGTTCCACTTACGCCAGAATACACTCGTGAAGTTGCTGGTCTGGCGCATGCAAACAACCTGTCACTGCACATTGACGGGGCGCGCATTTTCAACGCTGCTGTCGCGCAAAGCGTATCGGCTCGCCAGCTGGTTGAGCCGGCGGATTCGGTTATGTTCTGTCTGAGTAAAGGATTGGCTGCGCCGATCGGATCGATCCTGGCAGGCACGGGCAAGTTCATTGCACGCTCGCGCCACCTCCGCAAGATGCTGGGCGGTGGCATGCGCCAGGTGGGCGTGGTGGCGGCGGCTGGTATCATCTCTCTGGAGCGAATGACAAAACGGCTGGGGGAAGACCATGCCCGGGCGAAAAAGCTGGCAGAGGGCCTGAGACGAGTCAAGGGACTCGTAGTCGACAGCCACTCTCCTCAGACGAATATGGTTTACCTGAATTTATCAGAAGATATCCAGGTCGACGCGCCAGAGGTGACGCGGCGCATGAAAGAGATGGGTGTGCTGGTGGACCCCGAAAGCGAGCGCCGCTTTCGGCTGGTCACACACTACTGGATCGACGACCGCGCAGTGGAAGAAACGGTGTCCGCATTCCGGGACGCCCTGGGACAAAAATAGGAGTAGGCTATCGGTTGCCCATTCTATTCTCCGGGAGTCTGCCAACGGGCTGCATCCGGCTCGATCTGGTTCCGGCCGCGTTCCTTGGCGATGTACAGACGCCGGTCTGCCAGATCGATGAGTCGATAGATCTCATCGGCTTCAGCCGGATAGGTCGCGATGCCCTGGCTGACTGTGGGAACCGGAATCTTGTGCTGTTCCCGATCTTCAACCTGCAATCCAGCCAGAGTTTGACTAATACGCTTAGCGATCTGTGACGCCTGTTCACCGCTGGCTCCAGGCAGAGAGATGACAAATTCCTCGCCGCCCCAGCGCCCGACTGCATCCGACTGTTTGATGTGCTGCCGGATCGTTGCAGAGAGCAGGGTCAGGATGCGATCCCCGACTAGATGTCCGTAGGTGTCGTTATATGGCTTGAAAAAGTCCACATCCAGCATGATCAGGCTGAGAACAGAATTCGTGCGTGAGACTTCCACTGCCTGGTCCGCAAGTATTTTCAGAAACGACCCATGGTTGTATACACCCGTAAGGCTGTCCAGGCGTGCCTGCTCCTCCACCTGGGCGTGGCGGATCGTATTATCCAGCGCCAGTGTAATGTTCTGTGCAAGATTGAGCAGCAATTCCATATCGGCGCTATCGAAGGCATTCGGTTGGTAGGAGCCCAGTGCAATCAAACCACGTACATTGGGCGAGGTCAAAGGGACGCCCATCCACGAAAGACTTGTTTTTTCCTTCCCGACAATAAAGACACCCACCCCTGCCAGCTCGATTTCCTTGCGGAGATCAGGCAGGAATAACTCCTTTTGATTATTGATCACCCAGCCCGATAATGTGCCCTCCAGCGGAAGTCTCACACCGCTGTAGGATCGGCCTTCATCATAAAAAAGCTCGAGGTGCACTTCGTTCCCTTTGAGAAGACCTACAAAATACGTATCGGCATCCAGCGCCTCCCGGATCGTGGCATTCAGCAGGGAAAGGGTGTGTTCCGTTTTCAGGGATAACATAATCTGGCGGCTTACCCGGTTGATTGTTTCCAGGTGATGAATATGCTGCTGCGTCGTATCTTTGATGCGCAAAACAGCCTGCATGATCACAACGGAGATAATATAGGGCGTCCCAAAGTGGAGTACGGAGTCCCAGCTTCTTGGTAAGTTCATGGCAAGCGGTAGGTTCAGGGCTGCAATGGTCGCCAGGCTTGCGAGGCCGTACGGGCGGCCGGACATAATGGTGACCGCGACGACTCCGATAGGAATCATAATATGCGACACTTCAATAAAGAATTGTGGCAGCACATAAGGGAGCGCTCCCAGGCCGATGCCGCTCAGAATGGCATTTAGCCATCCATAGGACTCGCGGAAATCTGCAGTCCGAACGATCATCATATTGTTCATGATCGTGCCGACAATGACGATGCCGCTATAGGTGAGAAGCCGCATGTCAAAGGGAGGTGCATCCACCAAGTTGTGAAGGATTAATCCTGCCATCATTACGATGGATGTGAGAGTAATCGGAAAAATGAAACGCCGCACTTCCTGCGGTGCGAAAGAACCGGAAGGCTTTCTAAGCTTCATACGGTGAGCTTTTCCCCCTCCACAAACTCTTTATAAGGAATCCGGGTCAGCGCCTCGACAACCAGCGGGTCGAAAAGAATACCCGCCTGTTCTTTCATATAGTTGAGTGCTTCCGTTGCACTTGATCGGCTGCGGTAGCTGCGTTTGCTGGTGAGAGCATCAAACACATCGGCAACGGCAAAGATGCGCGCCGGAATCGGGATTTCCTCTTTTTTCAATCCGTCCGGATAACCACTGCCGTTCCAGCGTTCGTGGTGATAGAGGATGACGGGCAGCGTATCTTGCAGGAATGGAATTCCCTTGACAATGTGCGCGCCGATGTCCGGATGCCTCCTCATGATTCGCCACTCGTCTTCCGTCAACCTGCCTGGCTTATGCAAGATGGTGTCGCTGATTCCGATCTTGCCGATATCATGGAGCAGCGCACCGCGTTCCAGCGCTTTCAGCAGGTATCCGTTCAGACCGATCTCTTCCCCGAGCAGGGATGTCAGCCGACTGACCCGGATGCTATGCCCTTCTGTTTCGCGGTCTCGGGCATCCAGCGCGGACATCAACGCCGTCAGCGTACGATCATAAGTAATTTCCAGCTCGCCGTATGCCGCTTCCAGTTGTTTCGCCTGCTGCCGGGATTCCGAAAGCAGGATGGACCGCTCCAGTGCGATGGCTGCCTGATTTGCCAGCGTCTGGAGGTTTGCGAAATTCTGACCCCTACTCTCAGGGATATTCATCCACAGCGCACCATACGTCCGCCCGCGCGTCAGAAGTGGATAACAGACCAGGGATCCCTGCTCTATCGAAACAATGATGCTTTGCCCGGTCTGGATCGCCTGATCGACCGTTTCAAGAGGGTGCTCGCGGCGGGTGTGGAGTCCGTGAGCGTCGATCTCGACCTCGGCTTCGATGCGTCCTTCTCGCGTCATCAGGACGATTCCCGTCTTGTTGGCACTGGTCACTTTGTGTGCGACCTGTGCGATCAGCCCGGCTGCCACGCTCAGTTCTTCAGCCTGGATCACGTCCACGCTCAGCTGGTACAGCATAGAAGTGATGTTCAGGGTGTTGCGCAGTTCCTGGTACAGCCAGGAGCTTTCAATGGAAGCGGCCGCCTGTGAGGAGAGCAAATCGGCAAGCGATTCATCGTTTTCCGAAAAGAACGTGCCCTCCTGCTTTCCGAACGCAAGGATGGTCCCAATACTCAAGCGGTGCAGGCGAATGGGAATGGCAAGTGCGCTCCGCAAGCCGGGATGATCAATTTCCAATTTTCTGGCAGTGGAGTATTTGCGCACGTCGCGAACCCGAAAAGGCTTTGTAGCATTGAGAGCTGCGTGCATGAGTGCTTCATCGTCCGGAGTCGTAGTCAGCGTGCCCAACAGCTTGGGTGCTTCGCCTGCGTAGGCGGTGCGGGAAAAGTTTCCCTGCTGGTCGAGCAGGGTGACAAAGACAAAGCGAGCCTCCAGAGTCTGGCGCGCAACAACGGCTATCTCCTGGACGGCGGCCTGCGGATCGAGCAAGGTGGTGAGTGAAATGCCTGCCTGGATCAATTCTGTGAGCCGCTGGCGATAGCTTGAGCGCTCCCAGGCGCGCATCAACTCGGATGCAACTCCTTCCGCAATTGCCACGTCCAGGCTGCTGAAGGCGTATTTTCTTTCGGAGCAGATTTCGAGGATCCCTTTCACATGACCCTGCTGGAGCATAGGAACGCTGATGATGGACAGGGTCCTTTCCTTTTCCATAGAGATAAAGTCTGCATCCAGCTCTGTATCGTTGACCAGCTGGGTTTTCTTCAGCCGGCTGGTCCGTCCAATCAGACCGGTATTTGCATCCTGCCGGTATCCGGGTGGGACACTGCTGGTCATCCGGCCCGCGGCAGCCAGGATTAAGTATTCTTGCTCTTCGTTTTCCGGCGCCAGGAGGGACACGAACGAGCAATCGATAGCGCGCTCCAGGGTGTTAACCGCCAGTTGTGCGGCGACGGGAGGATCCAGCTCTGTTTCGAGCTGCTGGCTCAGTTCGTTTAGCAGAGTCAGCTGTGCATTGCGATGCTTCTCCATGGATAACTGACGAGAGAGCAACTCTACCTGCTCGTTCAGAGCATTCACATCTGCCTTCAGATCTGCAGCGAAGATCGATCGCGATGCTTCGCTTTCTGCGTGGTGTCTGCCCTGATGCCCATGCATTCTCTGAAGCAAGTTCATGATTCCGTACGTTGTGAAAAGCGTCACCAGTCCACTGAGCAGAAGTCCAACCGCCCGTTCGTTCGTCGCCATCCCCTCCATCAGTAAATAGATGGCAGCGAAGCTGAGCAGCTGCGTTGCCACGAGGAGGACGCTGCCCCGCGCGAGCGGAGCTTGCATTGCCGGTTGTGACACAATCATGCCCACAAATACGCACAGGGAGATTGTGCCAAGGATGATTGCATCCAAGCCCTCACCACTGGAAACCGATCCACCTGAAAATCTTTCCGGAAGCAGCAAAAGACCCTGTGCGGCGAGCGACAAGGCTCCGGCGAGAATCAGTATGGTTTTTCTGGAGGTGGACAGCGGCATGTTCCATAAAAGGATAGCACAAAACAGGTGTTTTGTGCCGGATACTCAGTACATGACACCCGTTCTCTTTATAAGTTACTTTCAGCTTTGAAAGTAACTCCAGAAATCTCTGTTATAATTTTTTTGCGGAAGGGACAGCACTACGGGGAAATGGACCCTTATCTTTTAATTAAAGAAGAAGAAATATGACTAGTTTCGTCACGCTCGAACAAATCGACCAGGCCGCGGAAGCAATACGAAAACAGATCTCTTCACAGCCGCGCGTTGGACTGATCCTCGGTTCCGGCCTGAACAGCCTGGCAGATTCTATTAAGACACCCGAGACCATCCCGTATAGAGAGCTGCCCAACTGGCCCATTTCAACCGTGCATGGCCACGCCGGGCGGCTTGTGATTGGGGAGTTAGAGGGACAGCAGGTCTTTGTCATGCAGGGACGAGTGCATTTCTATGAGGGCTATAGCATGTCGCAGGTCACGCTGCCGGTGCGCGTGATGCTCCGCCTGGGGCTGGAATTGATGTTTGTGACGAATGCTGCCGGCGGAGTGAATCCGGAATTTGTTCCCGGCGATGTGATGTTGATTACAGACCACCTGAATCTGATCGGCATGACCGGCGCTAACCCTCTCATGGGGCCCAATATCGACGAGCTGGGCCCGCGTTTCCCCGATATGAGTCAGGCATACGATCGGGCGCTCATGCCGATTGCCCACCAGGTCGCCGCCGATGAGAATATCCAGTTGCGGGAAGGAGTCTATTGCGCCCTGAGCGGCCCCTCGTTCGAGGGACCGGCAGACCTGCGTTTTTTACGTCTTGCGGGGGCGGACGCGGTAGGCATGTCCACGGTGCCCGAGGTGATCGTCGCCAGGCATGGCGGCATGCGCGTCCTGGGGCTTTCAGGGATTAGCAACAAAGCCAACCTGGACGGTTCGACCGTTACAACCCATGAAGAAGTCATCGAAGCCGGCAAGACCATTACACCCAAAATTGAGAAGATCATTCGTGGTGTATTGCGCGCCTTGTAACATGTGTTATGGGTCCCGTTTATCGTGCACTGGCGAGCTATGAGCCGCTGATTTATATTGCCCTGGCAATTGGGGGGCTATTTGCTTTCCGAAGGATGTGGCGCTCATGGCGGGAATGGCGGGACTCGGTCTATGGCCTAGAGCGGGAGTTTGCCCTCAGGCGGCTAGGGCAGGCAACCGCGGCTGCCTTCTTGATCCTGGCACTGATCTTCGTGGAGTTCTTTATAGCTACGTTCATTGCGCCATCCCTGCCGGCTACGGATATTTTGTCGACCCCGACCTTGGACCTGCTCCTCACGCCTGCTGGTACTTTATCGCCTGTTGAAGCCACGCAGGCGGCTCTGTCCCCTGTCACACCGGAGGTGCCCAGCGGCATGAGCGGTTGTATTCCCGAGGAAATCATGATCACGTTTCCAGAGCCGGGTACGGATGTCAGCGGGACGATAGAGATAGCCGGAACGGCCAGTGTCCCCAACTTCGGTTTCTACAAGTATGAAGTTGCCCCCCGCGGCGCCCAGAACTGGGCAACGATTTCTGCGGATCGAGAGCCCAAGGTAAATGAAGCCCTGGGCAGCTGGAATACTTCTTCTCTGACCAACGGCGATTACTTCTTGCGCCTGGTTATTACCGATAATGCCGGTGTCGTGCTGGAGCCATGTGTCATCGCGGTCCGGGTGGCAAACGAGTAATGGAGGTGTTGTGACATCATTTCAGATTCGACCTGGCAATGCAAATGACATCCCACGTCTGATGGCGTTGGATCATTCCTGCCTGAGCGACTACGTCTGGCAGCTAGAGCTGCGCCGTGAGGCCGGGCAAGCCCTGGCGAGTTTCCGTGAAGTCCGGTTGCCGCGCTCCATCGAAGTGAAGTACCCACGCAATCCCGCCTCTCTGAAAGATGAATGGATGCGGCGGGATGTAGTTTTTGTCGCGCTCGACGATGGCGTGCCCATCGGCTACCTCTGCCTGACTGGCGAGTTCACCGCCGCGGTCGCGTGGGTGACGGACCTGGTGGTTGCAGCGAACGAACGCCGCAAGGGCGCAGCCTCAGCCATGCTGATGGCTGCCCAGACCTGGGCGCAGGAGCGGAACGTACGCCGCCTGATCCTGGAAATGCAGTCCAAGAACCAGGCTGGCATCCGGCTCGCGCAGAAGTTTGGATACGAATTCTGCGGGTATAATGACCAGTATTACTTCACGCAGGATGTAGCATTGTTCTTCGGCAGAACAATCAAGTAAGCTTGGAAAGGTCGCATGTTTAACGGTTGGCTGGACGGTTTGTTGGTGGGGCTCAAAACGCTCAACAACATTTTGACGGCGGGCATTGCCATTACAGCGTTTTCGCTGTTTTTATATGCCCTTTCGTTCAATTTACGGGACCGGGTGGCGCGCTCCTTCGCCATCATCCTGTTGTGTGTCGTGGTAGTTTTCACCACGGAAGCGCTCCAAACCAATTCCATCCCGAACTGGGGGATCGAGCTCCTGTTGCGCCTGCAATGGGTCGGCATTATTTTCTTACCTCCCGCGTATTTACATCTCTCCGATGCCCTGCTCGTCACAGCGGGCCGCCCGTCCAGGGGACGCCGGCGCGTAGCCGTCCGCCTGGTGTACGTGGTCTCTGTCGGCTTCCTTGTGCTGCTAGCCCTGGGAATGCTCGTCGGCCGCCTCGTGCCCAACGGAGAACCGGCGCCGCACCTGCAACGGACTGTCCTTACAACAATTTTCACGATTTATTATCTAGCCATTATGGGCTGGGCGGGATATAACTTTGTGCGCGCCTTCGGCCGTATGCTGACCCGGTCCGGGCAACGCCGGATGTTATACCTTATGGCAGGCGCTACCGCCCCCGCGCTTGGCTCTTATCCTTATCTTCTGTTTGGCTCCGAGATCGCCGCGCAGTATCCCCTTTTCTTCTGGAGCACCGCCCTGATTATTAATATGCTGGTTGCCATCCTGGTGATCCTGATGGCGTACGCGGTGGCATTCTTCGGTGTTTCCTGGCCGGACCGGGTGGTCAAGAGTCGTTTGTTCAAGTGGCTGCTGCGTGGCCCGGTAACCGCCTCCCTGGCGCTGACCATGATGACCCTTGTGCGCCGCGCGGGGGCTGCATTCGGGGGGCAGGAATATTCCGCCTTTGTGCCGCTGACAGTGGTGGTGACCGTTCTGCTATTCGAGCACGCCGTGACTTTGTTCTCTCCCCTCTGGGAGAAATTCTTGTTCTTCGGCCGTGATCGCGGTGAGCTCCAGTTACTACAAAACATCGAAGAGCGATTGCTTACTCGCAGCGACTTACAACAATTCCTCGAGACGGTGCTCGCGGCGGTGCGGGATCATTTGCAATCGCCGTGTGCCTTTGTCGCCGCGCTGGACGGCAATGAGCTGACATTGAACGTCGTAGCCGGGAATAGAGCCTTGCTCGAAAAAGAAGATCTAGACGAAGCGCTCGAAGCGGTTAATCACAACGGAAATGGGAACAGCAACAGCCATGAATTTATCTGGGGTGATTTCTGGATTCTGCCACTTCACCAGAGACGTGGAAACGGCGATCGTGATGAAGTCCGCCCACTGCTTGGGTTGCTGGGAGTGGCACGCAGAGGCGAGCGTCCGATGGATAGGGACCAGCGTGATGCCGTCTGGCTGCTTGCAGAACGCGCTGCCCTCGCCCTTGAGGATCGGCAGTTACAGCAGCGCGTATTTCGCTCCCTCGAGGATCTACAGCCGCAAATTGATATGCTGCAAAGAATGCGAGCCGCCGGTCGCTATGATACCCATGCCAGCATGCTGACCGCGCCGCTGCCTGGCGAATCGGCCCTGGCAGACTGGGTGAAAGATGCGCTTACACATTACTGGGGCGGCCCGAAATTAACGAACAGTCCGTTGATGAAGCTTAAGATCGTTCAACTGCTGGCAGATGAGTATGAAGGCAACGCATCCAATGCGTTGCGCGCCTTACTACGGAAAGCGGTGGATCAAGTAAAGCCTGAGGGGGAGCGAAGATTTACGAGTGAATGGATTCTTTACAATATTCTGGAGATGAAATTTATTGAAGGGCGAAAAGTACGTGAGGTCGCCGGTAGACTGGCGATGTCTGAAGCCGACCTCTACCGCAAGCAGCGGGTGGCTGTCGAGGCAGTCGCGCGCGCTATTCTCGATATGGAACAAAATGAAGCCTTACATTAAGGAGGATCCCATGGATGCCAGGAACACTACTCCCAAACGGAAATATCAAAACACCATGCCCGTGACCGATGAGGGCTGGTGGGAATCGGTGCTCGCGGAAGAACGCCAGTATCTACCCGCCCGCCCACCACAGCCAAATACTAAACCTAAGGTTGTCTCACCAACCGCGGTTGAGCCTACACCTGCTGTGGTTCACCCGCCGGAAACAGACTGGGATATGGTCAAAGAACTATATGCCAAAGACCGGATCGTTGAATTAAAGGTGACCGGTCATAACCGGGGCGGCCTGCTGGTTGAAAAGGATAGCCTGTGCGGTTTTATACCTTTCTCCCATGTGATTGAGCTCGCCGGCCGGGAACACGATACCGATCGGGACGGCAGCCTGGAAACCTATGTCGGAAAATCATTGAAGGTCAAAGTCATCGAGTGCGTGCCGGAGGAGGGCCGGGTGGTTTTCTCTGAGCGTGCTGCACTTGCCGAGCCCGGCAGGCGCTCCGAGCTTTTTACCAGGCTTCAAGCGGGCGCGCGGGTCAAGGGCATTGTCACCAATATTACCGACTTCGGTGTCTTTGTGGACCTGGGAGGGGTTGAGGGGTTGATCCACATTTCCGAGCTATCCTGGGGCCGAGTTTCGCATCCGAATCAAATCACCCGGCTTGGTGAGGAGATCCACGTCCAGGTGCTAGATGTCTCTGCAGAACGGTGTCGGGTTGCCCTGAGCCTGAAGCGCATGACTTCCAATCCCTGGGAGCGCGCTTCTACCGATTTTCCTGTCGGCACGCTTCATCAAGCCGTGATCACCAGCGTGATGTCTTATGGCGCATTCGCCCGGATCGAGACCGGGGTCGAAGGCTTGATCCATGCTTCGGAAATGGTCCTCGAACCCAATCAATCGCCGCGGGATTTGCTGTTCGAGGGACAGGAACTGCAGGTGCGAGTCCTTCACGTCGATCCATCTCATCAGCGGATGGGACTCAGTCTGCTTTTGCAAAATACCGCCTAGTTGCGGCGGCAACGGATCATGTCGAAGAGCTCCGAATCGCAGACCCTATACGAGTCAGAACTTCAAGAAGATTGGCTCGATCGTTTTGCAGGTTTCAACCAGCATTTCGGTCGTTTTGCCCGTGATACCCTGGGCATCGTCTTTCTGGCTGCAGCCCTGATGACTCTCCTGGCGCTTCGAGGCTATACGGAAGGCTTGCTGCTCACGCCGTGGGCGAACCTGCTCCTGTTGTGGTTCGGCTGGGGAGCCTACTTAATTGTTGCAGCCATTGCGTATGTGGGATATGCATGTCTGAGGCAGAGCACGACACCTCTCCCCTGGGGACGGCTCTTTGCTCTTGAGATCGCGGCATTCCTGACGCTGGCATTACTTGCAGCCCGCGGCGGCAATTCACTGATCCGGGCGGAGTCTGGCATGGACGGCGGCCGCGTTGGCTGGGGGTTGGTCACGCTGTTCTGGCGGTTCGGCGAAACGACCGGCACACTGTTGATGGTCATTCCGTGGCTGCTGGCGCTGATGAGCGGATTCAACATCTGGGGATTGCTCGAGCGCTTGCTGATGAGACTGGCGGGAGAGCATCCGGTCAGCGAAGCGCCTGCCCAGTCCACGGTCGAAGTGGAGCCGCCCGTCTTGGAAGAGAAAGAGGAGAAGAAGGAAAAGCAGCCGCGTAAGAAAGCTGCGCCTCTGCCACTCGAATTTCGCAAATCTTTGCGAGTTGCCGAACAACAGGATAAAAAGCCTGCCGCGCCGCGCGAACGCCACGAGCGCCTGCCCGCCCTGAGCATTTTGCTTGCCGATCAAAACACGCGTCCCGACGAGCGGACCATCAACCAGACGGCCGGGATGATCGAAAAGACGCTTGCCGAGTTCGGGATCGTCGCTACCGTGATCGGTTTCCGGGTTGGACCAACCGTCACCCAGTTCGCCGTTCAGCCCGGGTTCCTGAAGCGAGGCGGCAACACGAGCGAGGAGGAAGCTCAGCAGATGAAGGTGCGTGTGGCGCAGATCTCCTCCCTCCAGAAGGATCTGGCACTGGCGCTCTCTGCCGAACGCCTTCGCATCGAAGCGCCTGTGCCCGGAAAGCCATACGTTGGTATTGAGGTGCCCAATACCCACTCCTCCGTGGTACGGATGCGCTCGATTCTGGAGACGGAGGCATTCCACAAGATTGGCGCCCCGCTGGCGATGGCCCTCGGGCGGGATGTCTCAGGTCAGCCGGTCGTGGCAGACCTGGCGAGGATGCCGCATTTGTTGATTGCGGGCGCAACAGGCTCGGGGAAATCTATCTGCATCACATCCATTGCAGCCTGCCTGGCGATGAACAATCCGCCTGAAGATCTGCGCATGGTGATGATCGATTCCAAGATGGTGGAGCTGTTGCGCTTCAACGGGCTGCCTCACTTATATGGAAAAGTCGAGACGAACGTCGAGCGTATTCTGGGCGTATTGCGCTGGGTGGTGGTGGAGATGGAACACCGCTACCGCTTGCTCGAGGCTTCGAACGCACGTGATCTCGAGACGTATAATCGCAAGCTGGCACGCAAGAAAGATGGCGTACCGCTCCCCCGGATCGTGGTCCTGATCGATGAGCTGGCAGATTTGATGATGTCCGCGCCGGATCAGACGGAACATAACCTCGTACGCCTCGCGCAGATGGCACGTGCCACCGGGATTCACCTGATCGTGGCGACACAGCGCCCATCCACAGATGTTGTGACGGGGTTGATTAAGGCAAACTTCCCGGCTCGCCTGGCATTCGCGGTGGCATCCGGTGTGGACAGCCGTGTAATCCTGGATACGACCGGCGCGGAAAGCCTGTTGGGACGTGGTGATATGCTGTTCTTGAATCCGGAGGTCGGTACACCCGCCCGCGCGCAGGGTGTCATGATTACCGACATGGAGATTGAGAGGCTGATCGCACACTGGCAAAAGACGGTCGAGGCTTCGACTGAGGCGCCGCCCTGGGAGCAGCTGCTCAGCGAGCCCGATGAGAACGAGGATGAAGACCTGATCGAAAAAGCCACCTCTATCGTCCGGCAGAGCCAGCGAGCATCTGCATCCATGTTACAACGGCGCCTGCGAATCGGTTATCCCCGCGCAGCCCGTCTGCTTGACCAGCTCGAAGAGCGCGGCGTCGTCGGTGCCTCCCAGGGAGGAGGCAGGGAGCGCGATGTTCTGCTCGGACCGCTCGATGAAGACGAAGCGGAGAATGTAAAATAACCAAAGCGTTGTGAGAGCTTGCCGCCGGATGCGGAGCGGAAGCTTCGCAGGGTTAATCCGGTAATTTATCCACAACTACCGCAATCTAATACTCAGAGGACTATGACAGAGAGAATTGCCAAATCCATGCCAGTAAAAAAGACACTTACGGATTACTTACGCCTGTGGTTCAAGTGGTTCCTGGACCCCCTCGGCGGGTTTTTCAATCGCCTGGGCATTACGCCCAATATGATGACCATGCTGGGGCTGCTCGGCAACACCGTAGGCGCTTATTACCTGGCGCGTGGAGACATGTTGACCGGCGGGATCTTTGTCCTGTTAATGACTCCCGTGGATGCGCTGGATGGGACGATGGCGAGGCTGCGCGGCGAGTCGAGTGATTTTGGCGCATTTGTTGATTCAGTTACGGACCGCTACTCGGAACTGATCATTTACGGTGGACTCCTCTATTACTTTCTCAGCCAGGGTGATCCCTTGGGCGGGTTGCTGGTCTTTGGTGCCGCGGCAGGCTCCGTTCTGGTCTCGTATGTCAAGGCGCGCGCCGAAGGTCTGGGCTATGAAGCAAAAGTCGGTTTGCTCACGCGGGTGGAGCGATATATTGTCCTCGCTCCCTCGCTGGTCTTCAACCAGCTCTTTGTGGGGCTCGCCATCATTGCAGTCTTCGCCAATATCACAGCCTTGCAGCGCATCTGGCATGTCCGTGCTCAGGCGCATGCAAAGATGAAGAAACAGGAGATTTAGAATGCCGGAAGGATTTTTCATCGGTCCATTCGAAGTGCGGTTCTACGGGATCATCCTCATGCTGGGCGCAGTCGCGGGCGCGTGGCTAGCCACGAGGGAAGCCAAGCGCCGCGGCTATAACCCGGAGATCGTGTGGGACCTGCTTACCTATCTGCTGATCGGCGGAATCCTTGGCGCGCGGCTCTGGCACATCCTCACGCCGCCGCCTTCCTCTGGCATTACAGCGGGCTGGTATCTTACCCATCCCCTTGACGCACTTGCGATCTGGAAGGGCGGGTTGGGTATCCCGGGCGCCATTATCGGTGGGCTGATTGCCCTATATTTTTATACCCGCCGGCACAAGCTGAACTTTCCCGAGTGGACGGATATCGTTGCACCCAGCCTTGCGCTGGGTCAGGGCATTGGGCGCTGGGGCAACTTTGTCAACCAGGAAATTTATGGCGCGCCCACTTCTCTGCCATGGAAGATTTACATAGACCCCGAGCATCGTCTGCCAGCGTTTAGCAATGTGGAGCACTACCACCCCCTGTTCCTGTATGAGTCACTTTGGAATTTTGGAAATATGTTCCTGTTGCTCTGGGTCTCGCGCCGCTACGGCGACCGGTTGAAGAAGGGGGATATTTTTCTCCTCTATCTTGTCGTCTACCCAATTGGGCGCTTCCTGTTAGACTTCTTACGGCTCGATGCTTCGCTGGTGGGTGGCATCAACATTAATCAGACGGTCATGGCGGTGGTAGCCATTCTGGCGGCATCGGCTCTCTTCTGGCGACACCGCCGCGACGCTTCCTTCGTGCCCGTACAAACAAAATAGGCGTATTCGTTGTCATATCGGGACTAGTGTCTTATTGACCGAAAGTCTCTCTGTGCTATGCTCCGTTGCGCGCGATGGCGCGCCGGACAGGTGAATGAATGATCGAAACCAATGATCTAAGCAAACAATTCAATAACAACTTCTGGGCGGTGAATGGCGTGACCTTAACCGTCCAGCCGGGGAAAATCCTGGCTTTGCTCGGGCAGAACGGTGCGGGTAAAACGACCACGGTCCGTATGCTGACCGCCTTGTTACGCCCGACCCGCGGCTCGGCGCGCGTGGCGGGCTACGATGTCACCCGGAACCCAAAAGAAGTACGTTTCAACGTCGGAGTGCTCACCGAGCAGCACGGTCTATACATGCGCATGACGGGGGAAGAGTACCTGGAATTTTTTGGGAGAGTTTATGGACTCGATCCCACTGCCAGAAAAAAGCGAGCAGACTACCTTCTGGAATACTTCGGCATTCGGGATGCCGCAGCGCGCCGCTGCGGTGAGTACTCCAAAGGCATGAAGCAAAAACTCGCTCTGGCTCGGGCGCTCATCCACGACCCCGCCGTCCTGTTGCTGGACGAGCCCACTTCCGCTATGGATCCCGAGTCTTCTCGCCTTGTGCGCGATGAGATTGCCCGCCTGCGCTCTTCACAGCGGACGATCATCATCTGCACCCATAATCTTGCCGAAGCAGAAGCCCTGGCAGACTCGATCGCGATCATCTACCGGGGCCGGATTCTACTCAATGGCACACTCGATGAACTAAAGCGGATTGTGCTGGGCCCCGTGGAATACGAGGCAACCTTTGCCTGTGATTTCGATGCAGGACCTCTGGATTTGCCCCAGGGTGTAACACTGGCTGCTCGCAGCGCCAGTAGTCTCCGGTTCCGGGTAGATGCGCCTCAGGCCGTCAATCCATTGCTTGTGCATGCGCTTACCTCCCGAAACGCCCCGCTTGTATCCTTCCAGGAAGTCCCGCGCAAGCTCGAGCAGGTTTATCTCAAGACGATGGCAGATGCGCAGGGGGTATCCTATGCGGGATAACCTCACGGCGATCTGGATGGTGGCGCGGCGCGAGTTCACTGACCAGTTCCGCGACTGGCGTATCGTCGTGCCGATGTTGTTGCTCGTCACCCTCTTCCCATTGATTGCAGACGACACGACCCGTCAGGCGGTAAACTTCATGAACCGTTTTGGTGGCGATCTGATCCTTGATAACCTTATTCCTTTTGTGGTGCTAGTGATCGGTTTTTTTCCGCTGTCGTTTACGCTAGTGGTGGCGCTCGAGTCGTTCGTCGGCGAGAAGGAGCGCGGCACCATAGAGCCGCTGCTCAGCTCGCCGCTCGAAGATCGTCACATGTATCTGGGCAAGCTCCTGGTCGGGATCACCACACCGCTGGTCTTTAGCTTTATTTCGATTGGGATCTATCTGATCCTGGTCTCGCGGCGGGATGTAGAGTTTCCCACCGTCTATATGTTGACGCTGATCTTCTTGTTGACGGCTGCCCATGCAGTTTTGATGGTCAGCTCGGCGATCGTCATTTCTGTCCAAGCCACAACGATTCGCTCGGCAAACCTGCTTGCCTCCTTTGTCGTCGTACCGGTGGCTTTTCTCCTGCAGGGTGAAACCATCTTGATCTTCTGGGGCAATGAAGATGTGCTGTGGTATGCCATTGTGGGGGTGGGCTTACTGGCAACGTTGCTGGTTCGCCTTGGGCTTTCGCATTTTCGCCGCGAGTATTTGCTTGGGCGAGAGATCGATACGCTGAACTTCAAACAGATCGGCCGGACATTCTCCGAGCGTTTCAAGGGCGGGGCAACCTCCGTACGGGAGTGGTACATTCGCGAGCTTCCTGTGACCCTGCGACAGCTGGCTCAGCCACTGGCTCTTATCATCGGGTTGGCGTTTGTAGCAGGTTTGGTAAGTTATGCCTGGGTGATTACCAACGTACCCGCCTATATCCAGCTGACTCCCGAGCGCGTTTTTGAATTCAGGACCTTTATCGCGGATAACCTCACCAACCTGGACACTCTCGGTGAGCGGCTTCCGGCGCCTGTCCTGTTCTATCACAACGCACGCACTACAGTTATTTTCTTGTTGCTTGGCCTGGTCTCTTTTGGGACTCTGGGTCTGGCACTGTTTATAGGGAATATTGCTCTGGTGGGAGGGGTGCTGGGGGCCGCGCAGCTCGTTGGTTACTCGCCGCTACTTGCCTTCGTCGCCGGGATCTTGCCTCACGGCATCTTCGAACTGTCTGCCATTTTCCTCGCTACCGCTGCGATGTTAAAGGTCGGGGCGCAGCTGGTGACTCCCCAGCCCGATAAGAGCCTGGGAGAAATCCTGCTGATCTCACTGGCAGACTGGTTCCGTATTTTCATTGGCGTCGTTCTACCACTGCTTGCGGTGGCGGCATTGATTGAGATCTATCTAACACCGGTATTAATCAAGCTGGCATTTCCATACCTGTAGCAATGAGTTTTCAATGCCAAAAGTCATCATCCTTGGGTCTTCGAACGCGGTACCGTCAATTGACCACGAGAACACCCATCTCGTCATTGTAGGGGAGCAGCGCACGATCCTGGTGGATTGTGTCAGCAACCCGGTGGTCCGCCTCGAGCAGGCCGGGGTGGATTTCAATGAGTTGACGGATGTCGTCATTACCCACTTCCATCCGGATCACGTCTCCGGGATTCCTTTACTCCTGATGGACATGTGGCTCATGGGGCGAACCAAGCCGCTCAATATTTACGGCTTGCATTTCACCATGGATCGCCTTGAAGAATTAATGGGATTTTACGGCTGGGCAGAATGGCCTAACTTTTTTTCTGTAGGCTTCTATCGCCTGCCCGACGCGGAAATGGCTTTTGTGCTAGACTGCGATGAGTTCAAGATCCATTCCTCGCCGGTCCATCATATGATCCCTACGATCGGGTTGCGTGTTGAGTGCAAGGATCCTGGCAAAGTCCTGGCTTATTCGTGCGACACCGAGCCGTGCGAGCAGACCGTGCGGCTGGCGGGCGGCGCAGATATTTTGATCCATGAGGCGGCAGGCGCCGTATACGGGCATTCGTCTGCCGAGCAGGCGGGGGAAATCGCGAGCAAAGCCGAAGTTGGCATGCTCTATTTGATTCACTATCCAACGGGACGATTTGCAAACGGGGACATTGCCTCGGAGGCAGCTAAAACCTATAAGGGTGAAATTATCGTTGCCAAAGATTTCATGACCATTGATCTATAAAGATGAACCCCTCTCCCGATCGTGCTCCGCGCAGATAAAGCCGGGAAAGGGGTACGGACGAATCATGATTACCAGCCGTGAATGTATGGTTCCCATTCCCGATAGTCATGCAAATGCCTGCCAAAAATGTACTGTGCGCTGGCCGGTGGTTCCTTGGGCAGGCGCAGCAATCTCATGTGGACTTCCTCCACCCGGCGACCGCCTTTGCGGTGGTTGCAGTGTGGACAGGCTGCCACAACGTTGGTCCAGATGTGCTGCCCGCCCATGTGGCGGGGTGTCACGTGATCCACAGTAAGGTTGCCATCACGTTTTCCGCAATACTGACATGTATAATTGTCGCGGCGGAAGACCTCGCGACGCGTCAGCTTGACGTGGGGGCGCGGCCGGTGGACCTGGCTCTCCAGCCGGATGACGGAAGGACGGGGGAGCAGTTGTTTCACCGTTCGAATATGCCCTCGCCCATTGACCACCATGTCTGCCTTGCCTGCCAGGAGCAGACTGATCGCCCGCCGCGTGGTACATACATTGATCGGTTCAAAATTGGCGTTGAGCACTAGCACCGGCTCGTGCATTCTGCCTCCATAACAGGCACGATTATACTTCCGATTGTTTCAATTCGGAAAACCGCCCACGGCGCATGTTATGAAACTGTCACCTCCCGCGCTGGGTGGGCATTTGTCCCGGCACGGGTTAACTTGTGGGAGAGTCTATGCGGGTGTTGATCGCAGGTGGATCGGGATTTCTAGGCACGGCTCTGCGCAAGTCGCTCGAGCATAATGGGCATGACGTCCATATCCTAACCCGCAGCGCACCCCGGAGCCCGAACGAGATCCAGTGGGATGGAGAGACAACCACGGGCTGGGGGCGGGTGATGAATGAGATCGATGCGGTCGTCAACTTCACAGGATATGGGCTGGAGCACTGGCCCTGGAACGCGAAACAGAAGCAAAAATTCCTGGATTCACGAACCTTGCCGGGACGCGCTCTCACGTCCGCGATCCAGAATGCCTCGCATCCTCCGCGGGTCTTGATCCAGGCCTCCGGCGTGAATCGATATGGTTTGCGCGGCGAGACGATCGCGGACGAATCTACTCCTCCGGCCCGAGATTTCCTCGCCCAGCTCACCGTGCCGTGGGAGGACGCCACAAAGCCGGTTGAGCGCCTGGGCATTCGGCGGATCGTAATCAGAAATGCTGTAGTGCTGGCGCGCAGGGGCGGCTTGTTTCCACTCATGACGCTGGCGCCGCGGCTTTTCTTTGGTGGGCGGTTCGGCGATGGCCAGCAAGCGATGCCCTGGATCCATGTTAGCGATCATATCAGGGCAACTCGATTTCTCCTTGAGAATGAGCATGCTCACGGACCCTTTAATTTGATTGCGCCCCAGCAAACTTCCAATGCTGAATTCATGCGAGCCGTGGCCAGGGCCTTGCGCCGGCCTTACTGGTTCCATCCCCCAAGGGGATTGCTGCGGCTTGTGCTCGGAGAAATGAGCGTTCTCTTAACTGAGGGCCGTTTTTCGCAACCCAAACGTTTGATAGAATTGGGCTTTCAGTTCCAGTTTGGTACATTGAAAGTGGCGCTGGAAGACTTGCTCCGATCCGGTCAACCTTCGCCCCGCTCAACTCGAATGTCTGGCAGGTAGCCAGACTCAATTTATACATAAGGAGACTCAATGAAACGCTTGCTGATTCTCGCCTGTCTATTTCTGGCAGCCTGTAACCTGTCTACCGTGCCGCCAGCTGTCCCGGCGGGACCGACTGCTTTTATTGACCCGTCCTATCCTACGATGCAGGCAGCGCCAGCCACGCTCGCGCAAACATCGAGCGGCATCGAGGTTCGGGCCGACCGCGCCTGGCGCGACGGCAAACAGGTCAATGTGGATGTGTGCTTTACCGTGCTGGATACTTCGAACTGGTCCATTACGGGCGCCAGTTTGCAGTATCCTGGTGCGTCGGTGTTCGATTTTGGCTCTACAATGCTGAGTTTGCAGGAACCGGTGGAGGGACAGTCCGGATTGCGCTGCGATACCCTATCGTTCTTTAATGTCCCACCGGATGCCGATCTGTCCAGTATAACGGTTACGGTCGACTCTATTGCAGCCCAGCCCCACGCCGACGATTACTGCGATATCTATATGCCAAAAATTCAACAGTCTCTGACCGAGCGCGGCATCGCCATCACATTGAGCTGTCCAGATGTCGGCGGTATGCGGACGATGCAGATCGCCAGCAAGCCGGATACGATGTCCCAGGAGGAGGCGGAGCAACTGGTCTACAGCGATGAGTTTTATACGGTCAAGGGACCCTGGTCATTCACCTTCAATCTTGGCCAGTAATTGTGGCTACAGGAGTGCTTCGCGGTATAATCAGCTTATGTTGAATGCATGGTTTGCTGACATCTATTATTACACTCCCACTTGATTATTGCGGTGGTGTGTATCGAACGCGCCCATGGCGCCACCACGGCGTTACGGGCGCGTTTTTGTTTGTCTAGTCATGGAACGGAAAGCCACTCCAAATCCTCAGGAGGTCTCGATGAACATCGAAGAACAGGTTGAATTGCTGATGCAGGGCACCGAATATGGCGATGAGGAGCTCAAGAAGGCTATGACCAATGAGCTGCGCCAGCGCCTGATTGCCGCCCAGAACGAAGGACGGCCTCTGCGGGTATATTGCGGATATGACCCGACCTCCACGGATC
This sequence comes from Anaerolineales bacterium, assembly GCA_035463495.1. GTDB lineage: Bacteria > Chloroflexota > Anaerolineae > Anaerolineales > Villigracilaceae > Defluviilinea. The sequence continues at coordinate 28,597 of DATHTH010000127.1, forward strand.
TGCACCTGGGGCATACGATCACGATGCGCAAGCTGCGCCAGTTTCAGGACCTCGGGCACGATGTCACCTTCTTGATCGGCAGTTACACGGCGCTGGTAGGCGACCCTTCTGATAAGAACAAAGCCCGTCCGATTCTGACCGAGGAGCAGGTTGCTCATAACGCTCAGACCTATGCGGAACAAGCATTCCGCGTCCTGGAACGTAAGAAGACCAAAGTCCGTTATAACGGCGAATGGCTGAGCGAGCTGTCCCTGGTGGACTTGATCCGTCTGGGACAGAACTTCACGGTGCAGCAGTTCCTGGCACGAGAGAACTTTGCCAACCGGCTCGAGAAGGGAGAAGCCATCTACCTGCACGAGACCTTCTACGCCTTGATGCAGGGGTATGATGCGGTTGCTCAGCAAACCGATGTCCAGGTTGGCGGCACCGATCAGTTGTTCAACATCATCGTGGCGGGAAGAAAGCTGCAGGAAGCCCTCGGACAGAAACCGCTGGTGGGCATCATCACAGGCATCCTACCCGGCACTGATGGGGTGCAGCGCATGTCCAAATCCACAGGTAACGTCGTGCCCATCAACACCACCGCAGAGGACATGTACGGCAAGCTGATGTCCATCCCGGATTCGGCGATGGCCATCTATATGCGCCTGGCGACTCGCTGGAGTCCGCAGGAAATCGAAGCGCTTGAGAAAGACATCCAGTCGGGCGGGCTCCACCCACGAGATGCCAAAATGAGGATCGCTTCTGAGATCACCAGCATCTTTTACGGAGAGGCTGAGGCGCAGAAAGCGCAGGATACCTTCGTTAAGACGTTCCAGCAAAAAGAGATCCCGGATGAGATGCCCGAATATGAGCTGCAATCGGGGCAGACAGTGCTGGACGTCATCCTGGCGGCGAACATGGCAGCCAGCCGCAGCGAGGCGCGCCGTCTTTTCGACCAGCGCGGCGTCCGATTGGATGGGCAGACGCTTGAACGAGGCGACATCGATTTCCCCCATCCGGGTGTGCTGCAAGTCGGCAAGCGGAAGTTCCTGAGGGTGAAATAGTAGAGTATGAAAATCGGGTTAGCTGCTGCTAGCCCGATTTTTACATAACCAACAAAAAGACGCCGCAAGGCGTCTCATCAAATCAACAGTCTTATCTTTTGCTTATCCCACTGGAGGATTGTTAGAGGCGTCGACGGGATTCGAACCCGTGAATGAGGGTTTTGCAGACCCTTGCCTTACCACTTGGCCACGACGCCACGATTAAAATACTGAGCGGGCGATGGGATTCGAACCCACGACCTTCTCCTTGGCAAGGAGACGTACTACCACTGTACTACGCCCGCAGTTTCCTGGTCTGTCCTTCTGACCGAGAGTGCCGAGACCCAGGATCGAACTGGGGACACCGCGATTTTCAGTCGCGTGCTCTACCAACTGAGCTATCTCGGCCAGATACTTTGTTGTTAAGCGTCCGTGATTTTACTTTGGGAAAGGGGGATTGTCAAGCAATGCTCTCTTGACCTGGGCCGTCTTCCACACTACAATGCCCGCCTACATGGAAAGGATATACACCTAGTAACGGCTTCAGCCGTTGTGACAACCAACCTATGTTTGAAAACCTTACCTCTCGACTCAACCAGGTCTTTGACCAGCTCCGCCGGCGAGGCAAGCTCTCTGAAGCGGATGTGGATGCGGCGATGCGTGAAGTGCGCCTGGCGCTGCTCGAAGCAGACGTCCATTTCAGCGTGGTCAAATCTTTTGTAGCACGCGTCCGCGAACGCTCCGTCGGTGCGGAAGTCTCGAGGGCGCTCAACCCCGGTCAGCAGGTGATCAAGATCGTCAACGACGAGTTGATCCAGACGCTTGGTGAGCCCGCGCCGCTCAATCTGCGCGGCCCAAAACCGCACGTCATTATGATGGTCGGCTTACAGGGCTCGGGAAAGACGACGGGCGCCGGAAAGCTGGCGCGCATGTTGCGCTCGAAAGGGGAGCGCGTCATGCTTGTAGCAGGTGATCCATACCGTCCTGCCGCCGTCCAACAATTGCAGCAGCTTGGCGAGCGGGTCGATGTCCCCGTGGAGGCCGATCTTTCCCTCACACCGCCCGAGCTTGTGAAGCGCTCCTTTGATAAAGCCGAGAAGGGCGGCTACGGCATCATGATCGTAGATACGGCCGGGCGCTCCCAGCTGGACGCGGAGTTGATGAACGAGCTTAAGTCCATCGTGGCAAAGGTCCCGCCGGTGGAAACGCTGCTCGTGGTGGACTCGATGATCGGTCAGGAGGCGTTGAACATCGCCCAGGGCTTTCGTGATAACGTGTCCATCACCGGGCTGATGATGACCAAGATGGACGGCGACTCGCGCGGCGGCGCGGCCATCTCCATCCGTTCGGTGACGGGCGTGCCGATCAAGTTTATCGGTACCGGTGAAAAACTCGACGCTCTCGAGACCTTCGATCCCTCGCGCCTGTCCTCCCGCATCCTGGGTATGGGTGACATGATCGGATTGATCGAAAAAGCCGAAGCTGCCTTCGACCAGCAGACCGCCCAGAAGACGGCCGAGCGCATGATGAAGGGCCAGTTCACGCTCGAAGACTGGCTCGACCAGATGAAGCAGATGAAGAAAATGGGGCCGCTTGCTCAGATCATGGATATGCTGCCCGGGCAAATGGGTCAGGCGGCTCGCCAGGTAGACCCTAAGGATATCGAGAGAACCTTCAGGCAGTCCGAAGCGATCATCAATTCGATGACGCTGAAGGAGCGTCGCGATCCAGAGATTTTGAATGCATCACGCCGGCGGAGGATCGCCGCCGGCGCCGGAATGGAAGTGCAGGACGTGAACCGCCTGATCAAGCAGTTTCGCGAGGCACAAAAATTGATGAAGATGATGCAGAAGACCGGAGGAAAGGGTTTGGGAAGGCTATTTGGGTGAAGTTGAGCAGGTCACGCTTACGGCGTGACCTGCTTCTTTATCGTCATGTGCGCGTGTGCCCTCTCGCATGAAACGATTATGACGGCTAAGCCTGCTCTATCTCGCCTCGCACGGTCATCCAGAGAAAACCCGAGAACGCCGGGTTCGTCGGTGCCAGGGAGGGATGCACGATGGATTTCATTTTGTGGAAGGCAGATCGGTAGCCATCGTAAAAATCCCAGGAGGGCGTTGGATGGTAGTGCAAATCCTCCAGCTCAAAATACTGAATGACCGCTTTGACGGTGGTGGGCTTAATAAAAACATCCCTCTGAGGATGGAAATAGGTCTGGCAGACGGTCATCAGCGACCATTTTGCTACCCGGTGGCTTTTCAACAGATCCAGGATCATTTCGAATCCCGTTTGTTCATTTCCGTGCAATAACTGCTCCATCCCGTTGCACACAAATTCCCGGTCGTGGGGCGAAAGTGCGTTGGCAAAATTTCTGAACTTTGGTTTTTCAAAGACGGAAATGATAGACGAGCGGCTGATCACCTTAATCATATTCTGAACGATGAGAACGGGGTGTCTGAAATTCTCTTTCGAAAAGCTTTCCTGTGCCAGTGCGATCATCTGATCTGGCTTATGTTTCCTCACTCGTGTGGCGACGATCTCGGAGTTTTCGAAGCCCCCGGGATACCGTTGCAGAAACATTCTCTCTGCATGTTTCAACTTCTTGACATTCATTTCGGCTTTGTTTCGGCGACCAGAAATGCCAGCTCAGTCTTGAACTTCGTGGGGTCTTTCTCGACAGCTGGATCCGAGAAATAGAACTCGGCACGCCCCTTCCACCACTCGACGCCTTTTTTCTTCGTGGTATTCCACTTTACTTTGTTTTCTTTCGCCCAGTCCAGCAAGGCGACCGTGGCTTTGAAGATACCTTTTCCCCGGTAAGGTCCCGTATAGAGGAGGGTGGCATACTTTCCGGCAGGCAGAAAGTCCGCGAAGATTCGGCCATCACCTTGGACGGCTTTATCGACTGTAAAGCCTACCTCAATGTCCAATTCCTTAGACATATCTGTGGTGAGATATCGTATGATCGCCGGGCCGGAAGGCTGGATCTCATCGTTCTTCATCCAGTTGTAGACTTCAGCCCAGGCGGGCTGTAAATATTTACCAAACGGGATGGGGACTGCCATGCGGATGCCCACGTAGTGCTGCTTCTCACGGCGCTCGATTTTGGGCCGGGTGATCATGCGCGGTTCTCCTTTGGCTGGATTGTAGAACATCTATTCTACCGCGTCAATACGAGATCCGCAGAGGTTCAGGTCAATGCCAGCTCCATCACGAAATCGTTTTGGGGATCCTCTCCCAGTGCAAACGTATGCGAGCCGACCACACGGAATCCCCACTTTTTATAAAAGTCAATGGCTCTCTGATTCTTCTCCCAGACGCCCAGCCAGACACAATCACAACCTCGCTGCCTGGCTTCTTCTATAATTGCCCTCATCAACGCTTTCCCAACACCTTTCCCCCGATATTCCTGCGAGGCATAGATCCTTCTGACCTCGAGCGGGCGAGCTCCTTTGATCGATTCATCCATACTTTTCATGAGCAGTTGGGCATATGCAACAGGAATTCCTTCTGACTCTGCAATCAAAAAAATGACATCCGGTTCAGAGAGTTCTCGGAGCTGGATCTCTGGCGAGAAGGATGCCTTTAGGTAGGCATCCATATTTTCAGGAGTGTTGTCTGTGGAAAAAGTATCTTGGAAAGTTTTCGCTCCCAGCTCAGCCAATATATGTGCATCCGCCAGCGTTGCATATCGAATATTCATATACTCTCCGCAAGAAAGGTCTACTTTTCATTTTACACTCGCACACCTGCTTCTCCAATCTCTCTTCACAATCAATTCACAAACCAATCCTATACTCCGGGCATAAGTTCAAATAAAAGGAGTACACCATGAACGGAAATAATCTTGCTTTACGTTTGTTTGCCGGGCTGGTCCTGGTGCTGGCGATCGCCGGAATCGCTTACTTTGCCTACCAGGCAGGTATTACGCAAGGATCGCCGATCGTCATCGAGGCGCCCTCCGGTGAGACAGCACCCATGCCTTATCCCTATTATGGCTGGGGAGGTCCCTATCACAGGCCATTCGGATTTGGCTTCGGTTTCTTAGGCTTCCTGCTGTTGCTTTTCCTCTTCTTCGTCGCGCTGAGGGCATTCCGCTTCTTGCTCTGGGGTCCGCGCTGGGGCTGGGGACATCACCACGGGCCGTGGGGTCGGCACTGGGAAAATGGAGTCCCGCCGATGTTCGAGGAGTGGCATAAGCGAGCGCATGGCGAGCGGGCTGAGGAAAAAAAGAGGAGCGACGTATAATTGGCTTGCTGTTGTGAGTGCCCGCTGGCGAGGCGACCTCCTCATTGGAACGGGAGATTGCTTCGGACGGAAGAGCACCGTCGCTCGCAATGACAGATGCCTGATTATGAAAACTATCCTCGTTGTGGACGACGAACCCAAGATCACCCAGCTCGTGCGCGATTATCTGGAGCGCGCCGGGTTCGGTGTTCTTGTCGCGTTCGATGGCAAGAGAGCCCTGTCTCTGGCAAAAACTGAGAAACCGGACATGATCGTCCTGGACCTCGGCTTACCCCAGCTCGATGGGCTGGATTTCACCCGCGAGTTCCGCAAGGTCTCCAACGCGCCGATCATTATGCTGACGGCGCGTGCGGAAGAGTTGGACAAACTGATCGGCCTGGAGCTCGGCGCGGATGATTACATGACCAAGCCCTTCAGCCCCAAGGAACTGGTGGTGAGGGTGCGAGTGGTCTTCCGTCGCATCGAAAATGCCCTGTCTGCCAACGCTGAGATGATCCGCGTCGCAGACTTGACCCTGGATGTCCCGCGCATGCGCGTCCTGGCAGAACAGCGCGAGATCGAGGAGCTCACGCCCACGGAATTCGAATTGTTGGCGACTCTGGCGCGTCAGCCCGGACGGGTTTTTACACGCGCTCAGCTGCTGGACGCGATCCATGGCGTCGCGTTTGAGTCCTACGAACGCGCTATCGATGCACACGTCAAGAATATCCGTCGTAAGATCGAAGTCAAAGCCAGCGAGCCGCGCTATATTTTGACGGTATACGGTGTTGGCTATAAATTTGCGGATAAATGAACTCTCACCCTCGCTTTTCCCATCGTCAGCGCCCACCATGGTGGCCCGAAAACGAAGATTGGCCGCCCACGCGTGAAGCCTGGCGGCGCGTCGGCAGGCGCAATCCCTTCTTCCGCCGGATGGGCTGTTTCTTCTTTGGCTTTGCCTTTCTTGCCTTTGTGGGTCTGCTGGGGATTGTAAGGCTGGTCCTGTCTCCATTTATAGACGCACCCGGTGAGCCGGCGTATAATGGGCCCGGCTATATCTTCCCCTTCGTTTTCCTTGGATTTATCTTATTGGTTTTCGCAGTTGGCTGGGGCGCGCGCAGCCTGCGAAGGATGTTCACACCTCTCGATGAGCTGTACAACGCCTCCGAACGGGTGGCAAACGGCGACTACTCCGCCCGCGTGGAAGAAAAAGGACCGCCTGAAATTCATTCCCTGATGAGAAGCTTCAACTCCATGGCAGAGCGGTTACAGACCAATGACCAGCAGCGCCGCAATATGCTGGCGGATATCTCCCATGAACTGCGCACACCGATCACCGTTATCCAGGGGAACGTGGAAGGGATCCTGGATGGGTTGTATCCCGCAGATGAAGCGCGGTTGGAGTCCATCATCGAGGAGACGCAGATCCTCTCACGGCTGGTGGATGACCTGCGGACACTGGCGCTCGCGGAGAGCGGCGCGCTGCACCTCAAGCGCGAGCTCACAAATCTCGACGAGCTGATCCGCGACGCTGTCTCCGGTTTTCAATCGCAGTTCTATGAAAAAGCAATCCACCTGGAAATGCAACTTCATGAGGGGGAGGATGCGCATATCGATCCAAAGCGGGTGCGCGAGGTGCTAACGAACTTACTCTCGAATGCGCTGCGCTACACCCCATATGGTGGAGAAGTCCACGTCCGCTCAACAGAGTCGGAGAACGGGTCCGTGCGGACCGCCATCGTGTCGATCCAGGATAGTGGGCCGGGGATCGAGCTTGATCTCCTGCCTCATGTCTTTGACCGTTTCTACAAGTCTAGCGATTCCGGGGGTATGGGCCTAGGTCTCTCTATCGCGAAGTATCTGGTGGAGGCTCATGGAGGCAAGATCTGGGCGGAAAGTGAAGTCGGGAAAGGCACGAAGATTTCATTTCTGCTCCCCGTGTGATGGCGTGGTAAAATATCCGCTTGTGATTTCAGCTCGCATGCGTCCTTTCACGCACACCTCTATGCCTGTCTGAGACACAAATCCGTGTGTAGCAAGCGCTCCCTTGCGCAGGCTGTACATCCGAAAACCTAAAGGAGTAAGTTAGATGGTTCGTATTCGTTTACGTCGTATTGGTCTTAAAGGCCAACCCACGTACCGCATTGTGGCTGCCGACAAAGAATCGCCGCGCGATGGTCGCTTTCTGGAGATCCTGGGTTTCTATAACCCGCGCACCCAGCCGGCGACGATCCATGTCAAAGAAGACCGCGCCTATCACTGGATGAAGAACGGTGCCCTTCCGACCGAATCGGTGGAGCAAGTCTTCAAGAGCGCAGGCATCCTGGATCGCTTTGAGCGCTTCAAGAAGGGTGAGTCTGTCGAGACTCTCCTAAGGGAAGCCGAAGAAGCCGAAACCCAGCGCGGTGCGTCCGCTAAGACGGGCAAGTAATATCCTTTCCCCCAAGCCCCTCTCCCGCAGGGAGAGGGGAATTAAGAAGAAACCATGAAAGACCTGATTGAGTACATTGCCAAATCGCTGGTCGAGCATCCCGAAGATGTGCAGGTGCGCCAGAGTGGAGGCGGGTCGCGCGTCCGGATCGAGCTTAGCGTTTCAAAGGAAGATATGGGGCGCGTGATCGGAAAAGGCGGCAAGGTTGCCAATTCCATCCGCACCCTCTTGCGGGTGGCGGCCGAACGGGAAGGCAAGCAAGCCACTCTCGATGTGGTCGAGCCACAGTAATGGCTGATACTAAGAACCCACCAGGCTCGCCAGACGGCGAGCCTGTCTATTTGGTTGTAGGCTTTCTCCGCCGCGCCCATGGCGTGCGCGGGGAAATGATCATGGATTTGCACACCGATTTTCCCGAGCGCTTCCAGAGCGGGCGAAAGCTTTTGGTCGGAGAGAATCGCACACCCATGACGCTTTCGAACGCTCGCCCACATGCCAAAGGACTGCTGGTCAAATTCGAGGGTGTGGAAACGCCCGAAGCAGCCGGACAGTTTCGTAACCGGTGGGTGTATGTCGAGTCCACGGATGTGCCTGATCTGCCGGAAGGAAAGCTCTATCAGCATGAGCTCTTCGGATTTCGTGTGGTAGACGAGAATGGGAATTTCCTGGGCGAGCTGGTGGAAATCCTCGAGACCGGCGCGAACAACGTCTATGTAGTTCGTAATGAGGAGGAAAAGGAGATCCTTCTGCCAGCAATTCCCTCTGTCATTCTCGAGCTTGACGAGGAGCAGCGGGTGATGCGTGTACATTTGCTGGAGGGGTTGTAGGTCGGCGCAAGGAATCATGAACGACAAACGCTACTGGATCGGTTTCAACCTCATCAAGGGAATAGGCGCTGTGCGCATGCAAGCGCTCATCGAGCATTTTGGCGACCTCGCAGAGGCCTGGCAGGCGGCGCCGATCGAATTGGCGCGAGCCGGGCTGAGCCTGAAACTGATCGAACGGATCGTCCAGGCGCGTCAAAACGTCGACCTCGAGAAGGTATGGGGAAAAATCGAGGCGCAGGGGATCAAGATCCTGACCTGGGAAGATGAGACCTATCCGCAGCGTCTAAAAGAAATCGAGCAGCCGCCACCGGTGCTGTATCTGCGGGGCGAATACCTGCCGGAGGATCTCTTTGCGGTTGCCGTGGTGGGGACCAGACGAGTGACTGCCTATGGCAGGCAGATCACGGAAGAGCTTGCGGCATTCCTTGCCGCCAACGGGATTACCGTGATCAGTGGGTTGGCGCGTGGGGTAGACGCCATTGCACACCAGACGAGTCTCAAAGCGGGTGGACGCACAATTGGCGTGTTAGGATCGGGAGTGGATAAGATCTATCCGCCCGAGCACCGCGCCCTGGCAGAAAAAATGATCGAGCATGGCGCGATCATCAGCGATTACCCGCCGGGCACTCCGCCCGAGGCTTCGAACTTTCCCCCACGCAATCGAATTGTTTCCGGTCTTTCCCTGGCCGTAGTTGTCGTGGAGGCCGGGGAAACCAGCGGCGCTCTGATCACCGCCGAGTTCGCTGCGGAGCAGGGCCGAGAAGTCTTTGCCGTTCCTGGTAGTATACTTGCGCCGCAGAGCAAAGGGACGAACAAGCTCATCCAGAATGGTGCATTGCCCTTGCTAAGTGTAAATGACCTGATGCAGGCGCTCGACCTGACGCGTATGGGTGAACAGAAAGCCGCCCGCAAAATCATCCCGGGCGATGAGACTGAAGCAAGATTGATGAACGTCCTTGGGGACGAGCCTTTACATGTGGATGAGATTCGAAATCAAGCGGAACTGCCAATCGAGAGAGTATCGGCAGCCCTGGCGCTGATGGAGCTCAAAGGGATGGTACGTCAGGTGGGTGGCATGACCTATGTCGCGGTGCGTGAGGTACAATCCGACTACTTTACTTAGGATAGGATATGGAACATACATATGCCGTGATCATGGCGGGGGGCGGGGGCACGCGTCTCTGGCCCATCTCGAGAAAGGAAAGCCCGAAACAGCTGCTTCCATTGCTCGGTAAAGAAACCCTGTTTCAGAGTACTGTCGCCAGATTGGAAAAGCTATTTCCCCCGGAGCGGATCATGGTCGTGACTGTGGCGGAGCAGGCGCAGGAGATGCAAAAGCAGGTCCCGTCCATTCCTGTAGAGAATTATTTGATTGAACCGGCTCCACGGGGCACTGCCTCTGTGGTAGCATTGGCGGCTGCGGTACTGCAGAGGCGCGATCCGCGAGCCATGATGGCTGTCCAGACGGCCGATCACTACATTCGTAACCGCGATCTGTTCCATTATCTGATACGCACGGCGTTCGATGTGGCCCGGGAAAATTATCTGGTGACGCTGGGGATCACACCCACGTATCCATCCACAGGCTACGGATACATCCAGCAGGGCGAGCCGCTGGACGGTGAGTTCAAGTACCCGGTCTACGCCGTCGAACGATTCAAGGAAAAACCGGATGAAGATACCGCGCAGAAATTATTACGCAGCGGCGATCACTCCTGGAACAGCGGGATGTTCGTCTGGCGCGTGGATGCGATCCTGGTGGAGGTTGAAAGGCAGATGCCGGAGCTGTTCGAGGTAGTCAACAAAATCGCGGCTGCCTGGGGTACTCCTGACCAGGATGATGTGGTCCAGGCGCACTGGTTCGATCTTAAGAATCAGACCATCGACTACGGCGTGATGGAAAATGCCGGGCGAGTTGCCGTGCTGCCGGCTGGCGGCCTGGGCTGGAGCGACGTCGGCTCGTGGGACTCGCTCTTTGAGGTGCTCCTACCCGATATGAATGGCAATGTAGCCACGAACGGGCAGCACCTAGCACTCGATACGAACAATACGCTCGTATATACAAAGACGGATGAACGCCTGGTGGTGACCATTGGACTGGACGATATGGTGGTCGTGGATGCGGGCGACGTGCTGATGGTTTGTCGAGTGGATCAGGCGCAAAAAGTCAAGGATGTGGTGGAACATTTGAAGAAGCACCACCAGGAGAAATACCTATAAAAGTCCCTTCACTCTGTCTCGTTCCCGTAGCGGATAGGGACGCGTGAAGGAGGAGTGTACATGGAAGCATATTGCATGAAGTGCAAGACCAAGCGTGAGATGCAGGATCCCCAGGCGACGTTCAATGCCAAGGGTTCGCCTGTCACGATTGGCGTTTGCACCGTTTGTGGAACAAAACTATATAAGATGGGAAGAACGGAGGCGCATGCAGGCCTGACCCCGCCGGAAAAGCCTGCCAAAGTGGAGAAGCGCGAAGGCAAGCTCGTGGTGGTCGAATCGCCCGCTAAGGCGAAGACCGTGGGACGCTACCTTGGTAAGGGCTTTACCGTGCGCGCCTCGGTAGGACATGTGCGTGATCTGTTGAAGTCACAGCTCTCGGTGGACGTGGAGAATAACTTCGCGCCCAAGTATCGCGTCCCGAATGAAAAGAAGGATGTGGTCAAAGAGCTCAAGAAGCTCGCGCAGAAAGCTGAGGAGGTCTATCTTGCCACCGACCCGGACCGCGAAGGGGAATCGATCTCCTGGCACTTAATGGAAGCCGCGCAGATCCAGCCGGAACGCGCCAAGCGAGTCGTGTTTCACGAGATCACCGAGTCGGCAGTGAAAGACGCATTCTCGCATCCGCGCCAGATTAATATGGACCTGGTGGATGCGCAGCAAGCGCGCCGCGTGCTGGACCGGCTTGTGGGGTACGGCATCAGCCCGATCCTGTGGGAAAAGGTTCGCGGTCGCCTTTCGGCGGGGCGCGTTCAGTCGGTGGCGCTGCGACTGATTGTCGAGCGTGAACGTGAGATCGAAGCCTTTGTGCCCGTCGAATACTGGTCTATTCACGCAGAATTCCAGCCTGAGGGGCTGAAATCTACGTTCACCGCCAAGCTGGCAAAAATCGATGAGAAGGATCCAGAGCTGTCAAACGAAGAGGTCGTCAAGCCCATTCTCGTGGATATGGAAACCGCCGCGTATTTGGTGACCAAAGTCAAGCGTGGAGAGCGCCGGAGAAAACCCGCGGCGCCGTTCACCACGTCAACGCTGCAGCAGGAAGCCTCGCGCAAGCTGGGGTTCACCGCCAAGCGGACGATGGCGCTCGCCCAGGGTCTCTATGAAGGCCAGGATGTGGGCAGCGGTGGCTCGACAGGTCTGATCACGTATATGCGCACCGACTCGACCAATGTTTCGGTCGGCGCACAGAATGAGGCGCGCCAGTACATCAAGGATAAGTACGGCGCAGATTTCCTACCAGGCGAGGCGCCTCTTTACCGGACGCGCTCGGCGAACGCGCAGGAAGCGCACGAAGCCATCCGGCCCACGTCTGTCATGCGGGAGCCTGAGCAGGTGAAGGGCTATCTCGAGCCGGCCATGTACAAGCTCTACCGCCTGATCTGGCAGCGGTTCGTCGCCTCGCAGATGGAAGCCGCGGTCTATGACACGCTGCAGGTGGAAGTGACCGGGAAAACCAATGAACATACGTACCTGCTGCGCGCCTCCGGCTCGACGGTCAAGTTCATGGGTTTTCTGGTTGTGTACGAAGAAGCCAGGAATGAGGATATCAAGTCAGAAGAGGATGAAGAAAATGTCCGAATTCCCGTGGAAGTGGTGGAGGGACAGAAACAGGAGTTGATCCGCCTGATACCGGAGCAGCATTTCACGCAACCACCGCCACGCTTTTCGGAAGCTTCGCTTGTGCAGGCGCTCGAGGAACAGGGGATCGGACGCCCTTCGACCTATGCGCCGACTCTTTCGACAATCCAGCAGCGTGGCTACGTGCTACGCGAAGAAAAACGGCTTGTGCCCACCGACATTGGCGTCCAAGTCAACGACCTGATGCTGCAATACTTCCCCGACATTGTCGACCTGCAGTTTACAGCGCGCATGGAAGAAGACCTCGACATGATCGCCTCAGGCCAGGCGGAATGGGTGGAGGTGCTGCACGAGTTCTACCATCCCTTTGCCGAGGACCTCAAGAAAGCCCAGGCAGAGATGCCTGTGATGAAGAGCGAGCCGGAGCCGATCGGTCGCGAGTGCCCTGAAGACGGTGGGCAGCTGGTCATTCGTTACGGGCGCTTTGGAAAGTTCATTTCGTGTTCAAACTTCCCGGCCTGCCGTTACACGGAGCCCTGGCTGGAAAAGATCGGAGTTATTTGTCCGAAGGATGGCGGCGAGCTGGTTGAGCGTAAGACGCGCAAGGGCCGGACCTTCTTCGGCTGCGAGAATTATCCGAGCTGCGATTTCACCTCGTGGAAGCGCCCACTCAAGCAGCCTTGTCCTAAATGCGGTAGTCTGCTCGTCATCGCCAACAAGCGCGAAGCCCAGTGTACGAATTGTCAGGAAAGCTTCCAGCTGGAAGAGATCGTTCCTGAAACGGTAGAATAGTAGCCTGTCAAAGGTTGCCGGATTGGCACAGCCTCACTCCTCCCTATAACCTTCGCAAGGCTTTATCAGGAGAAGACATGCACTTAACCCCCCTCCCTTATCTCGATCCGGGGTCTGGCAGCTTTCTGATTCAGTTGCTGCTGGCCGCCCTGCTTGGCATCGGCGTCGCGATCCGCGCCTCATGGAGCAGGATCAAAGGCTGGTTTGGAGTCAAGACCAAAGCTGACGACGAAGATGACGACTCTGAGCCAGGATAACGGAAAACTCTCCGCTTCCTTCCGAGATCCCAGCGGTTTCCTGTTCCACCGCGAGGGGACTCTGTACCGGCAGGTCAATCCCATCTATGAGCAGGA